>CAKZKV010000222.1 GCA_937124505.1 uncultured Alphaproteobacteria bacterium | reverse complement strand
CCGCCATAAAAAAAGCCCCGATTAAGGGGCTTTATTGATGGCGGAGAAGGAGGGATTCGAACCCTCGATACGCGATTAACGTATACACACTTTCCAGGCGTGCGCCTTCGACCACTCGGCCACGTCACCTTTATTCGAAAAAGACCATACAAACCACGCATAAAAAACGCAAGCATTCTCTTTATCAATTTATGATTCATAAATAGCGTTGGCGGAAATGGTTTTCCCTGATAAATTAATATTAAAATAGAAGTGATTGCGATGAATAAAGGTGTAATATTATTTTTGTTAGTTGTTCCGGCCCTGATTGCCTTGGGGTTCGATTACTATCTCTATTACGAGAATCAGGAAGAAGGCTTCAAATTCACCGATCTGGGCTGGATATGGATCGAATATCATGAGGCCAGCCATAATTATTTGATGGAGCAGGTCGGCAATGAGTACTGGATACAATATATCGTACCTATTCTCAAACTGCCTATGGCTGTTGTAGCGCTTATTTTTAGCTGCATTGTGATTTTGTCCATGATGATGATAAAGCTTTTGATCTCTATTAGTTCCGGAAGATTTTCAAGTTCGTCCAAAAGACGTCAAAAAGATCTGGGGCGTGACCGGGGCGATAAAAAGCAGTTCAAATATAACCGTAAGTAAGAGGTTATGAAGGGGGCTGTTTAATGTCAAAACCCGTAATTATGCAGGTCATACCGGAACTGGGCGCAGGCGGCGCGGAACAGGGCTGTATTGATGTCGCGCAAACCCTCGTCCAAAGTGATGCCCGGTCTATTGTCGTGTCAAATGGTGGGCATCGCGTTCCAGAGCTGGAGCGTTTTGGGGCAGAGCATATTAATATGCCTGTGCATTCCAAAAACCCTCTGACGATGATGATGAATACCAGAAAGTTAATCAGAATCATCAAAAAAGAAGGCGTGAGTATTGTTCATGTGCGCAGCCGCGCCCCCGCCTGGAGTTGCTATAAAGCCTGCCAGAAAACCAATGCCCATTTCATGACGACCTGTCATGCGCCCTATAACTTTCAAAGTGACTGGAAGCACAAATATAACAGTGTGATGGCCAAGGGAGAACGAGTCATTGCCATTTCCCAGTATGTCGCCGATTACCTGCGTAAGAATTACGGGGTGGAGGAAGAGCGCCTGCGTGTGATCCCCCGGGGGATTCCCTTGGAAAAATTTCACCCGAAAATGCTCGGGCCGCAAAAAATGCTGGATTTACTGCACTCATGGCGCATGCCAGAAGAGGCACGCGTTGTGCTGATGCCGGGACGGCTCACCCGCTGGAAAGGGCATCATGTCCTGATTGAAGCCATGTCGATGGTCAAGGACAAGGACGTTTACTGTATTATGATCGGCTCTGATCAGGGACGGACAGACTACAGACGCGAACTTGAACAATTGATTGCAGAGAAAAATCTGGGGGATCGCGTTCGGACAATAGATCATTGTGATGATATGCCGGCAGCTTATATGATGGCCGATATTGTTGTCTCCGCCTCTATTGAACCCGAAGGCTTCGGGCGTGTGCCAGTCGAAGCGCAGGCCATGGGCTGTCCGATTATCGCAACAAACCACGGCGGCGCACGGGAGACGGTGATCCCGGGCGAAACCGGTTATCTTGTGGAACCGGGCAATGCACAGGAACTGGCTCTGGCGATTAGAAAACTTCTCACCTTATCGGATCAGGAACGGGCGATGATGTCCACAAAGGGCATGGTCAATGCCGCACATAATTTTTCGAAAGAACTGATGCTGGAGAGAACGCTGGATGTGTACGAAGAACTGCTGGTCTCATAAATTCATTTTGGTGTATTCACCATGACACAGGCATGTTTGACAAGTTCGACCACATTATTATCCAGAATCGAGTAATAGATTGTTTGTGCGTCCCGCCGCGTTGTCACGACCCGGTCACGACGCAGGCGGGCGAGATGTTGTGACAGGGCAGACTGGCTTAAGTCGATGACCTTCTCAAGTTCACCAACGCTTTTTTCGCCTCCACTCAAGACACACATAATCTTTAAACGCTTCTCATTCGCAACTGCTTTCAAAAGTGCAGTCACTTTTTGCAGGTTTTCATGCTTGTCCAGGAAGGTATGGTCATCAAATTCTGTCATTACTTTTTTATATTCTGAAAAATGTTAACAGGTTACCTTATATACTTCATTTTTACATTACAACAAAATGTAATATTTTGAAATAACTTCGCAATAATATTTCAATAAATGGCGTCCCTCAAAAATAAACATTAGTTTTTCCCATTTATTCTTTTTGAGAGCCAGTTCAAAAAAACCTCAGGAAGTAGTCTTGACATAATAGAGATTAAATGCATTTGCAACGGAAAAATGATATATTTGCGATTTTTTTGAATTCCTTTTTGAATGATTATTGCTGCTTTTTCGGCGTTCAGCATAAACGGCATGGGAAAGTTATTCTGATCCGTCATGGCACTTTTGACAAAACCGGGCGCGATAATACTAACCCCGATATGATGGCGTACGGCCAGCATGCGCAAGCCTTCCGCATAGGTGTGGAGTGCAGATTTTGAGGCCGTATAGGCGGGAGCCCCCGCCCATCCCTGAAATCCGGCGATGGATCCTGTAAAGGCAATCTGGCCGTTCCCCCGCTTTTTCATCTCTTCAAACAGACACTGCCCGACAAAAATGGCGTCCATCACATTGGTTTGAAAAATAGACTCAATTTTCTCAATGGGTTCTATGTCCCCCTGCTTTCCCGTCCCCCCGGAAATACCGGCATTGGAGATCACCAGATCAACGGGATAGCGCTTATCAAACGCTTTCATCCACTCTGATAGAGCCTCGTGCGCATGGATATCGCAACTGAGTATTTCGACAACGGCCCCCTTGCCCCGGCAAAGCGCGGCAGTTTCCTCCAGACGTTCCCGGTTTCTGGCGATTAATCCCAGACAAACGCCCTGATTTGCGTATTGCAAGGCGAGGGCCTTGCCAATACCGCTGGAAGCGCCTGTAATAATGATACTTTTAGGCATATTATTCTGATGTTATCTTGTGAAATAACTTGATCTTTCTCATTAAGGACTATAAAACACATATTTCAAGTTTAAAAGAAGGATGCAAAATGGCACGCGTAACCGTTGAAGATTGTGTAGACAAAGTTGAAAACCGTTTCGAACTGGTGATGGTCGCTGCGCAACGTGCCCGCAAAATTGGCTCCGGCGCACATTTAACCATTGATCGTGATAACGACAAAAACCCGGTTGTCGCCCTGCGTGAAATTGCGGAAGAAACTATTGCCGTTCCTGAACTGAAAGAAGAACTGATCCAGACACATCAGAAAATCATCGAAAATGATGAAGAGGACGATTCCGTTATCGACCTGATGGACGGTGAAGAAGAATGGGCAACAATGGCCAGCAAAGGCGCACTTGAAACTTCCGAAGACACTGATGAGGACGAACTCCCGTCACTGGAAGATATGGCCGGTGTGTCCGAGGAAGACGACGAATAAATTTTTATTACATTTTACCTGCGTCCGTTCGTTATATTTTCTTTAGAATTTATCCCTTATTCTGTTACTCTAAGTCTTTAGAGTACATTCATGCTTGCAGAAGTCGAAGATATCAGTCAATGGAAGACGTTCAATGCCGATATAGATGTGGAGGCATTGAACAAGGCCGTGGCGTTTGCCAAGGAAGCACATAAGGACCAGACGAGAGCGTCTGGTGAGCCTTACTACACACACCCCGTTGAGGTGTCCAAAATTCTGGCGGAAATGAAAATGGATACGGCGACTTTGGTCACGGCGGTCTTGCATGACACGCTTGAAGATACGGAGGTCGGCTATGATGACCTGAAACGTGAATTCAGCAAGGAAGTGGCCGATCTGGTCAACGGGGTCAGCAAGCTGACCAAGATCGAAAGCCAGACGGTCGAAGGCAAGCAGGCCGAAAATTTTCGCAAGCTTCTGGTCGCCATGTCGGAAGATATCCGTGTATTGCTCGTCAAGCTGGCCGACCGGCTGCATAACATGCGCACGCTATCGCATTTTAATAAAAAGCCGGAAAAGCAAAAACGCATTGCCAGGGAAACACTGGAAATTTATGCGCCGCTGGCAGAACGGATCGGTACGCACAACATCAAGGAAGAGCTGGAAGATCTGGCGTTTTCTTATCTCAATCCCGAAGCGCGGGAAAGTATTACCAACCGCCTGATGTTTCTGCGCAAGGAAGAAGCCGGAACGGTTGACAAGATTATTAAGGAACTGAAAGTACTATTCAAAAAAAATGCGCTGCAAACAACGATTACGGGCCGGGAAAAAACCCGTTACTCCATCTGGAAAAAGATGCAGCGCAAAAACGTCTCGTTTGAGCAACTCTCTGACATCATGGCCTTTCGCGTTGTCGTCGATAATGTGGGCGAATGCTACCACGCTCTGGGAGTCATCCACTCTGAATTTCCAACGGTTCCTGGACGTTTCAAGGATTATATCTCAACCCCCAAGCCAAACGGCTACCGCTCTATCCATACAACGGTGATCGGCCCGATGCGCCACCGCATTGAAATTCAGATCCGCACCGCAGAAATGCACGAGGAAGCGGAACTGGGGGTTGCCGCCCACTGGGCCTATAAGGGCGGGCAAACACGGGCGAAAGATGCCACTCATTACCGCTGGCTACGGGAATTGCTCGAAATTCTGGAACAGGAACAACGGCCTGAGGAATTTCTGGAGAATACCAAACTCGAATTATTTCAGGAACATGTTTACGTCTTTTCCCCGAAAGGTGATCTGATCGAACTGCCAAGCGGATCGACACCTGTTGATTTTGCCTATGCCATTCACTCTGATGTTGGAAACCGATGCGTCGGGGCGAAGATTAACGGACGGATTGCGCCCCTGAACACCAAGCTGCAAAACGGCGACCAGATTGATATTGTGACCGCCAAAAGCCAGACCCCCTCCCCAACATGGGAACGTTTTGTCGCAAGCGGCAAGGCACGCTCTCACATCCGTAAATTTATCCGCCAGCAGCAACGTGATGAATATATCACGCTGGGCAAGGCCATGTTGCAGAAAATCTTTCGACAGGAAGATTATGAGTTCACGGAAAAAGCCGTGTCGAACGTTCTGGAAAAATACAAGGCCGATGAAGCAGATGATATTTACGCAAAAATCGGCTCCGGCCTGATTGTAGCGCGCGAAGTGTTCCGCAGCATTTTTCCGGGGCATCAGTCCGCACAACTGAAAAATGCGATCTCCGCCCGCGAAGCGATGGAGCAGGTCAAGGCAGCAGGTAACCGGATGATGATGGAGCAATCTTCCGGCCCCATGCCGATTAAGGGACTGATCCCCGGAATGGCCGTTCATTTTGCACGCTGCTGCCATCCCCTGCCCGGCGACCGCATCGTCGGGATTGTGACCACCGGCAAAGGCGTGACGATTCACACGATTGACTGCGAGACATTAGAAACATTTGCCGATACGCCCGAACGCTGGCTGGACGTATCCTGGGGCGATGGCGGCCCGGACAGCCCTGAAAATCATGTCGGGCGGATTGAAGTCACGTTTGTTAATACACAGGGGGCGCTGGGGACGTTGTCAACCGTGATTGGCAAAAGTGGCGGAAATATTACAAATCTAAAGCTCGTCAACCGTTCGCCGGATTTTTGGGACATGTTGCTGGATATCTATGTCGCCGATACAAAACACCTGCACAACATTATTGCGGCCCTGCGCGCCACGCCGGAGATTGTGAGCGTGGAAAGAGCGAAGGGGCGTTAGAAAAAGGACAAGATATGAATACAACTACTGCGGACATGATCTATATAATTTAAATACGCGCTACTTGAGCGGCTTTTTATCTTGGTGTCTTTGTGCCTTGGTGGTTAAATGAAAGAAAAATGAGGAATTTATAATGAATATCAACCAAGTGGCCGTGATCGGCGCCGGGTTAATGGGAAGCGGAATTGCCGCACAGATTGCCAATGCAGGCATTCCCGTTGTGATGCTGGATATCGTCCCCAAAGATGCCGAAGATCGCAGCGTGATCGCAAAAGGCGCAATCCAGAAAATGCTGAAGGCCGACCCGGCCCCGTTTATGCTGCCGGAAAATGCTGCACTGATTACGCCGGGAAATCTGGAAGACGATCTGGAACTGATTGCAGATTGCGACTGGATTATCGAAGTGGTTCTGGAAGACCTGAAGATCAAGCATACGACCTACGAGAAGCTGAACAAACACCGCAAAAAAGGCTCGATTGTCTCCTCCAATACGTCCACCATTCCTCTGGAACTTCTGACGGAGCCGTTTGATCAGGCCTTCAAAGAAGATTTCATGATTACGCACTTCTTCAATCCACCGCGTTACATGCGCCTGCTTGAAATTGTCACGGGCGCTCAGACACGCCGGGACGCCGCGCAGCAAATTGAAGAATTCTGCGATGTGAAACTGGGGAAAGGCGTTGTGCCCTGTAACGACACCCCTGGATTTATCGCCAACCGCCTGCTGGTTTATTGCCTGACCAATGCGATTAATATTGCGATTGAGGATAACGTGCCCATAGAAGTGGCGGACGCGGTGATGGGCAAACCTGTCGGCATTCCGAAAACCGCCGTGTTTGGCTTGCTGGATCTGATCGGGATTGACCTGATGCCGCATCTGGCCGAGAGCCTGCTGTCCACCTTGCCGGAAGGAGACGACTACCGCAAGATTTATGTGGATCATCCGTTCATTCACCAGATGATTGAGGCCGGTTATACAGGACGCAAAGGTAAGGGCGGTTTTTACCGCCTTGATCCGAATGCGCCGAAAAGCTCCCGCGTCAAGCAGGCCTTGCCACTTAATGCGCAGCAATTTGATGAAACCGCCTATAAAAAAGCCGACAAGCCGCAGTTGGAAAGTATCTCCGCCGGCAAGAAAGGTCTGCGCGCCGTGGTGGAAGCCGATGATATAGGTGGCCAGTATGCATGGAAGGTTCTGAGCCGCACGTTGCAATATGCGGCATCTCTGGTGCCGGAAATTACCGATACGGTCTTCCGCGCCGATGAAGCCATGCATCTGGGCTGTAACTGGAAAATGGGCCCATTCGAGATGATGGACGCACTGGGGCCGAAATGGTTTGCGGACAAGCTGCGGGAAGAAGGAAAAGACGTTCCGGAATTATTGCAGAAGGTGGGGGACGGCACTTTCTATAAGGTCATCGACGGGGCGCAGCATTACTTCGGGACGGACGGAAACTATCACAAGATTGAGCGGCCTGACGGCGTTCTTCTTTTGAAAGATATCAAGTTAAATGCCGAACCCGTCCTGTCGAACAAATCCGCCAGCGTCTGGGACATTGGAGATCAGGTCTTGTGCTTTGAGAAACATTCCAAAATGAATACGTTTGACGAGGACATCTTCGACCTGCTTGAAAAAGTCACAAAAATGATGAGCAAGGACGATAACGATTACAAGGCGTTAGTGATCTATAATGAAGGCTCTCACTTTTCTGCCGGGGCCAATCTGGGGCTGGCGCTTTTTGCTGTGAATCTGGCGATGTGGGCGCAGGTGCAGGAATTTATTGACCGCGGACAAAGAACCTTTACAGCGCTGAAATTTGCACCGTTCCCTGTCGTCTCGGCTCCATCCGGCTTTGCCTTTGGCGGCGGCTGTGAAATCCTGCTGAATGCGGACGCCGTACAGGCCCATGCGGAAACCTATTGCGGGCTGGTGGAAGTTGGCGTTGGCGTCATCCCCGGCTGGGGTGGATGCAAGGAGATGATATTGAGGTTTCAGGAGCGTGAAAAGGCGCAGCACAATAAACAGTGGTTCTCTCCCGATACATCCCCGATGGGCGCTGTGCGCAAGGCCTTTGAACTGATCGGCGTGGCCACGGTGGCAAAATCCGGCCCTGAGGCGCAAAAACTCGGCTATTTCCGTGAAACGGACGGGATTACAATGAACCGCGACCGTCTGTTGTTCGATGCCAAGGCCAGGGCCCTGAAACTGGCCGAAAATTACGCACCGCCCGAAAAGCGGGACGACATACGCCTGCCGGGGGCGAGTGGCAAAATGGCGCTCAATCTGGCCGTGGCGGATTTCCACAAGAACGGGCGCGCCACGGATTATGATGTGGTGGTCTCCGATCATCTGGCGGAGGTGTTTACAGGCGGGCAAAAAGGTGACTGGACAGTTCCGCTATCAGAAGATGATCTGTTGAAGCTGGAACGTGACCAGTTTATGAGCCTGTTGCATAACAAGGGCACACTGGAGAGGATCGAACATATGCTGGACACAGGTAAGCCGTTGAGAAATTGAGGTTTTTAAACATTCATTTACTCTAATATTGTTTTTTCAGGACGAATCGTGTAAAGTTCCCTTAAATTAGATTTACACTAATTATGACATTATTAGGAGGGACAGCTAGGATGAAGGAGGCTCATCTTATTCTGTTATTTGACGGCACAGGGCTGTCAGAGCATGATCAAACTCTTTCCAATTCGAGAAAGATATATCATTGTCTTGACGATGCCCCTGTTCCAGAGGGCAGAATTCAGGAAGCGAAATATTATTCCGGTTTAGGGACATCGGAATCGAATTTTTTTCACCGAACATGGTCACAGATTAACGGGCACGGTGCCCCTGAAGTTCTGGTTGAAAGCTATCTGGATCTTTGTGAATTCGCCAGACAAAATCAGGATGCACCACTGAAAGTTTCCATTGAAGGGTTTAGCCGCGGCTTTGCCATCGGGCTGGTTCTGGAAAAAATGGTACATAAGCTGGGCATACTGGATTTCGAGAAAATTGCCCGTGAGAAGGGTGTCTCCGAATTATCCGCAAAAGACAAAATGGAATTTATCGCCGAGGCGTATGACCAGGTCTATGTCTCTAAAAAGAAACCGTCAGATACAGAGATTCAGAGTTTCAGAGAGCGCTACAGCTTTCCGGAGCAGCCAGACTTTCATTTATTTGCCTTTGATCCGGTTGGAACGTTTGCTGATCATCCAAAGTTAAAGCCGTTTCGTGCGATCAAAGACGAGATGGGCGACCTTCTTGTGACGCATGGGGCCAAGCTGCCAAGAACGACGAAATCTTACACGGAATTTATCGCCCTGCATGAAAAAAGAAGCGCGTATGAAGTGATGACGGTCGATTTTCCCGGCCACTATGATATTGACAGAACAAGGGTGTACTTTGAAGGCGATCATACCTGTATCGGGGGTGGATCAGGGTTGCGCGAGCCTTTGTCCGATATTGCCGGTCTGGAGATGCTGCAGCAGATGCAGGAAAAAGCCGGGGTTATTATCAATGAGGAAACACGGGAGCATCTCTTTACCCCGGACATGTCCCTGCATCTTGATAATGACTATGGCAAAATTCCCATGTTAGGCGAAGATTTCTTCTATGCTGTCACGCGTGCCTTTGTGCCCTTTAAACGCCGGGAATTGAATCCGCAAGAGCATGAATTACATGAAAGTGTTCACATCAGGCGCGCATTGGCGGAACTGGAAGAAAAACCACCCGTAGAAATCACAACTCCGTCGATCGAAATTGTGACGTCAGGGCAAGAAGAGGAAGCAGATGCGCCTCTGTGGCATACGGGACACCCCGCAGCTTTAGAATATCAGGTCTGAAAGTTAGGTCTTGCAAAATCATGCATGAGTAATAAATTAGAGACAGGATTTACATACAGGAAGGATGTCTCTATGAAAAAACTGATACTCACAACAGCCATGGCGGTTATTTTGCCCTTCTCGGCATCGGCGCAAAACGACCAGATGACTCCTTATACGGAAATGCCGGCGGGGAATTACAGTCTCGACAAAACCCACGCGAGCCTGATCTGGAAAGTCTCTCATATAGGCCTCTCTAACTACACAGCGCGTTTTACGGATTTTGATGCGGATCTGACCTATCACCCGGAAGACCCGGCCAAAAGCACACTGATTGTGACCGTCGATCCGGCGTCCCTTGAAACAGATTATCCGAATATTGAGAAAGAGGATTTTGACAAGAAACTTTCTGAGGGGAAAGACTGGTTCAACACGAATGAATATCCTGATATCAAGTTTGTCTCTAAAGAAATCAGCCTGAATGACGATAAAACCGGAACAGTGACAGGAGACCTGACCTTTCTGGGGGTAACAAAGCCACTTACCCTGAATGTGACATATAACGGGTCATTCCGTGAAAAGCCGTTTGTAGGAATTCCGGCCTTCGGATTTTCGGCCACAGGGACATTAATGCGTTCTGAATGGGGATTTGACACCTATATTCCGGGGATCGGGGATCAGGTTGATTTAGTCATTGAAGCGGAATTTCATAAAGACCAGACAGAAAACGCGAATACTGAAAAGGATTCTGAATAATGGCAATGGAATCCTCTCGCTATCACGGCTTTGTGATCACACTTCACTGGATCATGGCGCTGGCCTTTTTCTTCATGCTGGGCAGCGGTTTTCTCATGGAAGATCTGGAACAGGATTTGAAAATGAAAGTCTTTCAGTGGCATAAGGCAATGGGGATATTATTACTTGTGGCATTCTTTTTGCGGATCGCCGCACGCTTTGCCTTCAAGATCCCCGCACTTCCCGATACATTGATTGATTGGGAAAAGATGGCCGCCAAGGCCGGGCATCTGGGGCTTTATCTTCTGATGTTGCTGATGCCGCTGTCCGGCTGGATTATGGTGTCGTCAAGTTCCCGCGGGTCGCCGATTTCGATTTTCGGCCTGTTTGACTGGCCGGCTTTCCCGGGCATCAAAGGACAGGAAGACCTGCATGAAGTGGCAGAAGAGGCCCATGAATTTCTGGCGATTGCTCTTGCCGCGCTGATTGTTATTCATATCGCAGCGGTTATCAAGCATGCCGTTATAGACAAGGAAAACCTTCTCCCGCGTATGTCATGGCGTAAAGGCTAGAAATATTTATTAAAAGTACACTTTTTCTGGTACTGGGTCAGTTTAAAGCCAATATTAAATTTTGACAGTAAAATTAATAAATAGAGGGAAATAGTTTCTCAATTTGATATTTATAAAAACAAAAATTTTCGTAGATCACATTATTATCTTTATCTTTTAGAACAAGGTAATGTTTCAAACGAATACCACCCATATTCGATAAAGAATCACTATTGCTTTCAGCACTGTATTCAGGGTTAGTGATACTGGCTATATCAACTTTATTATGATTTAGATTTCGTCCTCTTTGTATTGCAAAAACAGTCAATTTTTTATCTTGAATATTTTGAGTAATTCCACCAATACATATTTTTATCCGATTATCATCGGGAGCATTTATACCTAAATTAGTTTCAGTTGATATGTACTCCAAACAATCCTGAAAATTAATTAATTGGGACTTTTCTTTAAGCCATTTTTTATAACTTTGAACCAACAAACTTATAACATATAAAAAAGTGACAACACCAATGGCATACATGCCAGAATACATAAAATCATAAGTAACGTTTAAATAATTTGGTATACTAATGAACATTTGCGCTCCCTGATATGTATCGGAGAGCTGTCCTAGAAAAGCCCAAAATGTAGATATTGTGCCTAATGCTAAATAAAAATAATTTTTGGACATATTTCTTTATGCTTGAAACCACATAGAAGTCAATAAATCTGCCAATATAAATATTCATACATCTATTTAGGCCACCCAAAATACCCCGAATAAAACCTATCAATACCCCTTATTTTGTGGTACATTATAATTATGGAATCCAAAAATTTAGATGTATATCAATGGGCTAAGATGATGGTTGACCTCTCAACGGGTCAAATGGACGCGTCTAATGATGGAAAAAACCCTGCCGCTGTAGCATTAGGGCGGCAAGGCGGTTTGAAAGGTGGAAAAGCCAGAGCAGAAAAACTTACCGCTAAACAACGTTCCGATATTGCTAAGAAAGCTGCCAAGGCTACGCGTGATGACTCCTGATGCCGTGTTGGACATTAAGAAAAGTTTCGGACGCCCAAAAGATCAGGGCCATATTGAGGGATGGACATCCCTGCTTGAACTGAACAATTGATCAATAAATTTTCGGCATTGGTGCGTATATATAGATAAAGTTTCTTGAAATCCTTATCACATCGTCATTACACGGCTTGTCCGTGTAATCTATGGATTGCACGCATAAAGCGTGCAATGACGCGAGGTTGACGAAGGTTGATCTATATTTAAGCACCAATGCCAAATTTTCTGCTTCATACCCTCTGGACATATAGAACAAATCATGTACATTTGTGGATAGAACCAGATTCGTACAAGCTTGTTTATTTACAGAACAGCCAGAATCATGCCACTAACTAAATAACAGATGCTAAATAAAAGGATTTAAAATATGAGTAATGCCGCCCCCGCTGCCGACAAACAAAAAGCTTTGGATGCCGCACTGGCACAGATTGAACGGTCTTTCGGAAAAGGCTCCGTGATGCGCCTGAACGGGGAAGACCAAAACCCGATGCAGGTTGAGGCTATTTCCACTGGCTCTTTGGGGCTGGATATCGGTCTCGGAATTGGTGGGTTACCGCGGGGACGTATTGTGGAGATTTACGGGCCGGAAAGCTCCGGCAAAACCACGTTGGCACTGCATGCGATTGCGGAAGCGCAGAAGATGGGCGGTACCTGCGCCATTGTCGATGCCGAGCATGCGCTGGACCCAATGTATGCCAAGAAACTGGGCTGCAATATTGATGACCTGCTGATTTCCCAGCCGGATGCCGGAGAGCAGGCGCTGGAAATTGCCGATACGCTGGTGCGTTCCAACGCGCTGGACGTTCTGGTGATCGACTCTGTAGCGGCTCTCGTGC
>CAKZKV010000221.1 GCA_937124505.1 uncultured Alphaproteobacteria bacterium | reverse complement strand
AAAGGTGATTGCGCACACGCCGGAGGAAACCTCACGTCTGGAGTCCGCCATGAAAGCGCTGTACTGGATTGATACGCGCGCCCATTTCGTGGACTTACAGGAAAAGGTCTATAGCTGGTGGTCGTACCGCAGCCCGGACTGGACAAAAAACAATCGCGGGCGGCGACTGGACCATATCTGGGTCACACAGCCTCTCAAAGACAGGCTTTCGGCCTATCATGTACGCCCGCAGTACCGCAGCGCGGAGAAACCCAGCGATCACGTTCCGGTCATTGTTGACCTCAGCTAAAAAAATGGGTGACGAAGCCATGTTTTCTGATTAAAACAGGAAACTATGAAATTTACATTGAACTGGCTCAAAGAGCATCTGGACACGACCGCAACCCTGGACGAGATTGCGGCGACACTAACCAATATCGGTCTGGAAGTTGAGGAGATTGAAGACCGCGCAACGATTTACGCACCGTTTAAATCCGCTTATGTGGTCTCTGCCGAAAAGCACCCGGATGCCGACCGTCTGAAAGTCTGTATCGTTGATACAGGGGAGGAGCAGGTTCAGGTCGTTTGCGGCGCTCCGAACGCGAAGGCCGGTATGAAAGGGATCTTCGCACCGGCGGGTTCCCACATTCCCGGAACGGACATCGTTCTGAAAAAAGGTAATATCCGCGGGCAGGAATCAAACGGCATGCTGGTCTCCGAGCGGGAAATGGGCATTTCAGATGAACATCAGGGCATTATAGAGCTGCCGGAAGAAACCGGGATTGGCATTCCCTTTGCGGACTTATATCAGCTGAACGATGTGGTGATTGACATCAGCCTCACCCCAAACCGTGCGGATTGCGCCGGAATTTACGGGATTGCCCGCGATCTCGCCGCCGCTGGCCTCGGTAAATTGAAAGAGATCAAAGTCCCGGAAATCAAAGGCACGTACGCCAGCCCGGTTGATGTGATGTTTGATTTCCCGGAAGGTGCTGAGGGCGCCTGTTCGCACTTTGCCGGACGCTATATCAAGGGAGTCAAAAACGGCCCCTCCCCGGCATGGCTGCAACAAAAGCTGAAAAGCATCGGCCTGCGCCCGATTTCTATTCTGGTGGACATCACCAACCTGATGACCATTGGCTATAACCGTCCGCTGCACGTTTATGACGCTGACAAGCTACAGGGCAATATCACCGTACGCCTGTCAAAAGACGGTGAGAAGATTGACGCGCTCAACGATAAATCCTATGTCACCACAGACGGCATGACGGCCATTACGGATGAGAGCGGTTTAATCGGCCTCGGCGGTATCGTCGGCGGAACATCAACCGGCGTGGAAGAGGAAACGGTGAATGTGTTCGTTGAGGCCGCCTACTTTGACCCCGTACGTATTGCACGTACAGGCCGCGATCTGCAAGTCAGCAGCGATGCCCGTTACCGTTTTGAGCGCGGGATTGACCCGGACTTTACAAGAGACGGGCTGGATGTTGCCTGCGCTCTGATTATGGAGCTGTGCGGCGGGGACGTATCCGAACGGGTGGAAGCAGGCGCGCCCCCTCAAATTTCAAAGGAAATTGCATACGATACAAATCACGTCAAAACCCTGATTGGCATTGACGTACCTGCGCTGCGCCAGATTGAAATTCTGGAAAGCCTTGGCTGTTCCGTTGAGAAAAAATCAGACACAGAGCTGAGCGTACGCACTCCGTCCTGGCGCGGCGATATTTTCTACAGCGAGTGTCTGGTGGAAGAAATTGTCCGCATCTTCGGGATTGATCATGTTGAGGCCGTCTCTGTAAAGGGCCTGAATCCTGAAAGCGTTGCCGGGGAACCACGCGTACGAACACTGTCACGGCAGGCACGAACGGCCATGATTTCCGGAGGTTTTGATGAATGTGTCACATGGTCGTTCATGCCTAAAGAGCTAGCCGCCCTGTTTGGTGCGAATGACAATATGACTCCGCAATTGACGCTTTCTAATCCGATCAGCAGTGATCTCGACCAGATGCGCCCAACAATTTTGGCAAATCTTATTATGGCGGCACGTGAAAACGGCAATAAAGGCTTTGAAAATGCCGCCCTGTTTGAAATCGGCCCGGTCTTCCGCTCTTCGATGGCGGATGGTGAGGAAACGCTGTGTACGTTTATACGTACGGGCAAAAAATCCGATAAGCACTGGAGCAATGCCAATGCGGACGATAGCGTTGATTTTTACCAGATCAAGGCAGACATACAGACCGTTTTGCATGCCTGCGGCGCGCCGGAAACCCTCCAGATTACGCGCGATGCGCCGGACTATTACCATCCGGGACGCTCCGCCTGCCTGCGTCTTGGGAAAAACGTACTGGGCTGTTTTGGGGAGCTGCATCCCATGGTGCTGGCGGAAATGGACATTGACGTCGCAGTTGTCGGCGGAGAGGTTTTTCTGGACAATATTCCGGAGCCGCGCAGAAAAGACGG
Organism: uncultured Alphaproteobacteria bacterium; assembly: GCA_937124505.1. Classification (GTDB taxonomy): domain Bacteria; phylum Pseudomonadota; class Alphaproteobacteria; order Micavibrionales; family Micavibrionaceae; genus JACKIP01. The sequence goes on along the minus strand of CAKZKV010000221.1, from coordinate 10,330 downwards.
CGCGACCAAACCGCTTCTGAAGCTATCTGCCTTCCAGCCTGTGAAACGCGACTTTGCATTTCTTCTGGATGAAGGCGTGGAGGCAGAAAACATTGTACGTGCCGTGAAATCATCAGATAAAAACCTGATCGCAAATGTCAATATTTTCGATGTGTATCAGGGCAAAGGGGTTGATGACGGCAAGAAATCTCTGGCGTTCAGCGTCACGTTCCAGCCAAGCGACCGAACCCTGACAGATTCCGAAATTGAAGGGCTAAGCCAGAAAATTATTAATACCATTCAACAAAAAACAGGAGGTGTTTTACGTGGTTGATAGCTTAAAGGGTGTGTTTATCGGCTATACCGCACATGATCAGATTTACGTTGTAGACGCATTTCCGCCGGAGAATACAAAAATTCGTGCGGATAAATGCTACACACAGCTTGGGGGCAATGCCGCCAATGCCGCTCTGACATTTGCACAGATGGGTTGTGAGGCAAAAGTATTGAGCTGTGTGGAAAACGGGTTTCCGTTCCACAAATGCCTGCCACAGATTGCAGGAAACGGAGAGTTTATCTTTTTGGATTGCGCTCCTGAAGATTATCCGTCTTCCCTTTCCACCATTGTTGTGAATAAAAACACCGGGACTAGAACCCTGTTTTCGTCCCCCAAGGACGATGATTTACAGGCCATTTTGCCTGATCCACCGGTTGAAGACTTTGATTTATTGCTGATTGACGGCTTTTTTCGCAACCTTGCCGTGGAATACGTCGAGAAAGCAAACGCAAAGGGCGTTCCCGTCGTGATGGATGCGGACAAATGGCGCACAGACAAGTACAGCGAATTTATCCACAACGTCGATATCCCGATTTGCAGTGATGATTTTTACCCGCCCGGCTGCGAAACGTCTCGGGATGTCATCGCGTTCTTTCAGGCAAGAGGCGTTGAGAAAATGGCCATTACCCGCGGAGAGAAGCCTTTAATTGTCCTGCAGAATGGGAATGTGACTGAAATCCCTGTTCCGTCCGTTGCGGCGGTTGACACGCTGGCGGCGGGCGACATTTTTCACGGCGCGTTTTGCTATCATTATTTACAAACAAACGGCGATTTTCAGGAATCGTTGTTAAAGGCCGCGGACATGGCGTCCCGCTCCTGTACGACATTCGGTATTGACTGGGACGACTTATTACAGGAGCCGGAAGCGCTGCAGCCCAATAATTGAAATAATGAAGAACCCCGCCGCAAGGATCGGGGGTATCAGCATAGGGGATACAATAAATCATTGTGTCCCCGTTGTTCTTTTCGTCCAAGGAGGCGGAGATGTATAACCTGTCTCGTATAAAATGATCACAAATTCGTCATTGCACGGCGTCGTCCGTGCAATCCATTGTCGTATATGGATCACACACATAAAGCGTGTGATGACGAAACAGGGCATGTGTCCAGTTCTTAAGCAAAACAACTATAGCTTCTCATTATAAGCAAGTTCTTTCTGACCGCTCTGTGATCTCTGTGCCCTCTGTGGTTTAAAAGTTATTTAAATAATTAGTTAACTATATAAGATACCTTTACCCCAACTCCTGTGCCACGACGTCCTTGCGGGACAATTTGCCGATCATGGTTTTAGGCAGCGGTTCACTGCGGAACTCATATTCCCGCGGAATTTCCATGGGCGAGAGATGCTCTTTGAGGAAGTCTTTCAGATCCTCTTTAGTCAGGGAGCGGCCTTCCTTGCACTTGATCCAGGCCTTGACGATTTCCCCTCGGTCCGGGTGCGGCAGGCCGGCGACAATACACTCCTCAATGCTCGGATGCAGGTAAATCGCCTCCTCCACATTTCTGGGGTAAACGTTGTAGCCGTTGGTAATAATCATGTCCTTCAGGCGGTCCACAATATACGTATAGCCGTCTTCATCCAGCGTGGCGATATCGCCCGTGTAAAGCCAGCCGTCAACCAGCGTTTTTTCATTGGCTTCCGGCTTGTTCCAGTAGCCCTTCATCACTTGCGGGCCTTTGATACATAACTCTCCGCGCTCTTTCTTGTCCGTCACGTCTTTCTTTGTTTCCGGGTCAATCAGCCTGATTTCCGTGCCCGGCAGGACGAACCCGATGGAACCGGCGCGATTTTCCCCGTAAAGCGGGTTAACGTGTGTGATCGGCGAGGCTTCGGTCAGGCCATAGCCTTCCACCACGACACACCCCGTCTTGTCCTCGAATTTCTTTTTCACCTCCACCGGCATGGGGGCCCCGCCGGAAATACAGAATTGCAGGGATTTCAGGTTAAATTTCTCAATCCCGTGAAAATTATTGATCGCATTGAAAATCGCCGGCACGGCCATCATGTAATCCGGTTTTTTATTATGGATCAGCTTGATCGTGTCTTCCAGCTCAAATCGCGGCAGGGCGATGATCTCCAAAGCGTTGCGAACGGACAGGTTCATCACCGCCGTCATCGCAAACACATGGAAAAACGGAATGACCCCCAGCATTTTCTCCTTGCCCGGCTTGAACCCCTTGCACCACATAGACCCCTGCTCGGCATTGGCAACCACATTGGCATGGGTCAGCATCGCCCCCTTTGGCAGCCCCGTTGTCCCGCCGGTATATTGCAGCAGGGCGATATCTTCCCGCGGATCAATGTCCACCGGCTTGACGGTTCCGGGACGTCCGATCATATTGTCATAGGACACAATCCGCTCATCATAACGAACCTTTGACAAGTCCTTGCTTCTGACGAGTGGAAAGAGAAGGTTCTTCGGAAACGGCAAAAAGTTTGCAAATTTTCCAACAATCAGCCTGTTCAGACGCGTATCGTGCAGACACGCTGCCGCCTTGTCATAGAGCAGTGACAAATCCGCCGTAATCATGATATCCGTTTCACTGTCCTCGATCTGATAGGCCAGTTCCTTGACCGGATAGAGGGGATTGTAATTGACAATCGTCGCCCCGGTCATGGCGATCGCATAATAGCTGATCAGGTAACTGGGCGTATTCGGAAGGAAAATGCCGACCTTGGTTCCTTTACCAACCCCCATATCCTGTAACCCGGACGCGAGATTACAAGCCATGTTATAAAGCGTCCGCCAGTCATATTTCTTACCCAGAAAGTCAAAGGCCGGGCTGTCCGGGTATTTTGCCGCAGCGGTTTCCAGCATGATATGAAGGGGAGAAACGGGGATATCCTGATGCCAGTCAATATCCTCGGGGTAATTTTTGAGCCAGATGGGATCAGTCATTTTATCAGGATATCTCAAAACAGCTAAAAAAGCATGTTGCAACGCACATTATTAGCAAATTATTTGGGCTGTCCCTATAAAGTGCGGCTCCTGAAACAAGTTCAGAATGCTATCTAACTTCCAGCTTCTATTTTTTCCTTGCTTTCCAATGCCGAAGCCCGTATAAATCTCGCATTAAATTCACATGCAAGGCAATCTTTTGTGTTTCTTTGGAAACCCCGCCTTGCAGAGGCATTAACAAAGGAGATTAAAATGGCTGCAGAATTTACCATGCGCCAGCTACTGGAAGCTGGCATTCACTTCGGACACCACACACGTCGCTGGAATCCGAAAATGAAACCCTTTATTTTCGGGGTTCGTAACAACGTTCACATTATCGACCTGCAACAAACCGTTCCTATGCTGGAACAAGCCCTGACCAGTCTGCGTGATATCGCCGCCAAGGGCGGGCGCGTTCTGTTTGTCGGCACAAAACGTCAGGCACAGGACAAAATCAAAAACGCCGCCGGACGTTGTGGTCAGTATTACGTGAACCACCGCTGGCTGGGCGGCATGATGACCAACTGGCAGACAATTTCCCAGTCCATCAAACGTCTGAAAGAACTGAACGAGCTTCTGTCCCGTGAGCATACAGGCCTGACCAAGAAAGAAACCCTGATGATGACACGCGAGCGCGACAAGCTGGAACTGTCCATCGGCGGAATCAGTGAAATGGGCGGCAAGCCGGACGCGCTGTTCATTATCGACGTCAATAAAGAAGACCTCGCCGTGAAAGAAGCCAATAAGCTGGGCATTCCTGTTTTTGCGGTTCTCGATACCAACTCCGACCCGGACGGCATTGATTTCCCAATCCCCGGTAATGATGACGCGATCCGCGCCATTGAGCTGTATTGTGATCTGGCCGTAGCCGCGGTTCTGGACGGGATGTCCCGCGAATTATCCGCCTCCGGTGTGGATATGGGATCAGCCGAAGAGGTTGCTGTTGAACTGCCGGGTGCCAAGGACGAAAGTGCAGCGGCTGAAGTAGCAGAGGAAGAACCCAAAAAAGCAGCCACAGCCGGGTGATTTAAAAAATTAACCACGAATGGACACGAATAAACACAAATAAATGAGCGCCGCAGGAATTTTTTACGCAAAGAAGTGAAAATCGGAATATTTGTCTATAAAAAAACCTTCGCGAAGTCGAATTTTCGCGTGAAATAAAATTTAATATTCGTGTGTATTCGCGTTCATTCGTGGTTTATAAATTGAAGCGTAATATAATCAAGGAGTAAAAAACAAAATGACACAAATTACAGCCAGCATGGTCAAAGACCTGCGTGAAAAAACCGGCGCCGGCATGATGGACGCCAAAAAAGCCCTGAGCGAAACAGACGGTGACATGGAAGCTGCCATTGACCTGCTGCGTCAAAAAGGTATGGCCAAGGCCGACAAAAAATCCTCCCGCACCGCGGCAGAAGGTCTGGTTTCCATCAAAACAGAGGGAACAACGGGCGTTGCCGTTGAGGTGAATGCCGAAACAGACTTTGTGGCCCGGAACGACATGTTCCAGACCTACGTCAAAGACCTGACCGCGCGTATTCTCGGCAGTGACGTTTCAACGGACGCCTATGCTGATCCTGAAAGTGAAAGCGGCGCCGCCGTCAAAGATGAACTGACAGAACTGATTGCCAAAATCGGTGAGAACATGGCCTTCCGCCGCGCTGCAAAACTGAGCGTGACAAACGGCGTTGTGTGCGGATACATGCACAACTCTGTTGCGCCGGACATGGGTAAAATCGGCGTTCTCGTTGCTCTGGAATCAACAGGGGATCAGGCCAAATTGCAGGAACTCGGCAAGCAGATTGCGATGCACGCTGCCGCAGCGTTCCCGAAATACCTGAAACAGGACGAAGTAGACGCCTCTGAGTTGGAGCGTGAGAAAAACGTCATTCGTGAACAGGCCAGAGAGCAGGGCAAGCCGGACGACATCATTGAAAAAATGCTGACAGGCCGTATGCGCAAATTCTACGAAGAAATCTGCCTGCTGGATCAAATCTATGTCATGGACAATGAACGTACAATTTCAAAAGTTCTGAAAGATGCGGAAAGCGACGTCGGGGTTCCTGTTGAGTTGACAGGCTTTGTACGTTACCAATTGGGCGAAGGCATTGAAAAAGAAGAAACAGACTTCGCCGCCGAAGTCGCCGCCGCTGCCAACGGATAGAAGTTTTTAAGCACTTAAGATATCAATTGGCATCCCGGACAACCTCTGTGGATGCCATTTTTTTTGCCTCAAGAGAATCCAGATAGGACCCAGGATCGAGAAAGTCCCGCCCCGTTGCTTTCCGGATAATATCTTCCGGCGCAATTTCCGCCCCGTTTGCATCAATATGGCTCTCCATAAAGTTAAAATAGGGAGAGTTCGCGCCATCAGAGAGGCTGGAAAAATCTGGCCCCAGTTTTCGTTTGGCGGCTTTATGTACCTGCGCGGCCAGAACGATTCCTGTAGGATAAGCTGCAAGATGCCCCTGCATGCATAGAGGCCACTGGAACGTTTCCCGCATAATGTGATAGCCGTTCAGGCCCTCCAGACCAAAGGCCGCCCCGGTTTCTGCCGCCATAAATTCCGGCATGTCCTTGACGGTAATGTCGCCATTCATGACCATCATTTCCGTACGCCCCCGGATAATTTCCTGCAAAATGTACGTCAGGTCGTCCGAAGACGTACGCTCCGAAATGTCCGGGTTGACATGATGCGTCAGCCTGTACAGGTTCTCCCCGCTAAACGCCTCATGCGCCCCGTCATATGCCGCTATGAATAACTCTGAAATCTGCTCCAGAACCTCATATTCCCGCAGGAAAAAACGCTCCAGAGACAAGGCGCGGGCTTCATCCAGATGAAATCCTGCAATCCCCCCCGCATGCGAAGCATTATACCTGTACGTCAAATGTCCCAGACGCTCATGAAAGGCCGTTTCCAGCAAAACCAGCGGATTGGTGGAAAATTTGATCGTGGCGATATTGCCCATGCACATGGAGGGAATCCGGGCCAGCAGCCGCGTTTGATAGGTTTTATCGGGGATAGGTAAAAGATCGCAGATCAAATCCACCAGCCGTTGCCCCTGCTCCAGTGAAAATTCAGGCAAGGGCAGCGGCGCTTTGGCTTTTGACTGTGCCTTCAAAGCTTTTGCCCTGACGCTTAGGGCATGCTCGAAAATCTGATCAATCATGGAGATGTACGTCGAGACACGTACGCCGGGCGTAAAGTCCTCCAGATTGGCGTCATAGGGCGTTTCATATCCAAGGGAGCCGGCCTGCACATGGCTGATGGCGCGCGCATTGTCGAAAACCTGCTGTAGGTGCATCATGTAATTAGAGGTGCGGTAAAACGCCCTGTCTCCCATCAGCGCCCGCGCCACATGCCCCTCAAAGCCATGATTATCATAGCGCCGCGCCTCCTGCGCATGCCCCATGATCACATAGCCCGTACGTCTCAGGTTTTCCCGCGCTACCAGCAATTTGTCCGGCACATCACGGTACAGCAGATGCCGTTTTTTGAGTCGTCTGAGTGGGTACGGCGAGTCCTCATTGACCTGTTTGAGAAGTTCGCCAACGTCAGCGCCCGCAATATTCCGCATGGCCGCCTGCAAATCAGGCTTGATGTCCGCAATTTCACGCAAGGATTTGACCTTCGCCCCTTCAGACAGCTTGATCAGGGCGGCAGGGAAATGTTCCTGCGCACTTTCATAAAACGTGCGAAAGTGAAGCTCCACACCGTTAAGCAGCTTGTCACGCGCAACACTGTCCATTTCTGCTATCCCGTCCCCATTTTACCGTTGCATCGGCTTTATATATATGCTCTGAACAGGTATTATAACAGATCATCCTTTAGGAATACATTAAGTCAGATGAATAAAGCCGTTCTTTCCAATTGGCCGCTCTTTTTCGGGTTGACCATGATTATGGTTGGAAACGGCCTGCAAGGCACTCTCCTGGGCGTGCGCGCCTCACTGGAAGGGTTTGACGCCCTGACAACCGGGTTTATCATGTCTTTTTATTATTTCGGTTTCTTGCTGGGATCGTGGCTCAGCCCGCGCTTTATCCGCAATGTCGGACATATCCGCGTTTTTGCCGCGCTGGCGTCTCTGGCTTCCACGACCGTACTCATCCACGGCATCGTTGTTGATCCATGGATCTGGTGCATCATCCGTATTTTTACAGGATTCAGCTATGCCGGTTTGTATATTGTCATTGAAAGCTGGCTTAACGATGCCTCTGACAATAAATCCCGCGGGCGTGTCATGGCTGCGTACATGTTTTTGTGCTATCTCGGCATGATTTTGGGACAGCTTCTGATGAACATTGCCTCCCCCAATGATATGGAGCTGTTTGTGATCACCTCCATTCTGGTTTCTCTTGCGCTTCTGCCCATTTCCCTCAGTACGCGACCCGCCCCGGTTTTGAAAGTCCCGAAAGTCATCAACATCAGGGAATTATACCGTCAATCACCCCTGGGGGTTGTTGGCATGGCCGTTTCCGGTATGATTGTCAGTGTTCTCTTCAGTATCGGCCCTGTTTATACCACCACTATCGGCTATGATGTCTCTCAAACCTCCTTTTTTATTGCGTTCCTGATTCTGGGGGGAATCTGCGGCCAGGTTCCGATCGGATGGCTGTCCGACCGTTTTGACCGCCGCCTTGTTCTGACAGGGGTCATGTTGTTTATTGGCGTGTTGTCTTCCATCGCTTATCTGGCCCCGGCCAATAATATCCCTCTTGCTTATGTTCTTATTTTCTTTCTTGGCTGCCTGACCCTGACGATCTACTCACTCGCGCTCGCCCATACCAACGACCACCTTGAAAAAGAACAAATTATGAGCGCCAGTGCCAGCATGGTTCTGGCAAACGGGGCCGGCGCGTCCATCAGCCCCATCCTTGTCTCTTTCCTGATGGAAAATGTCGGGATTGAGGCCTTCTACAGCACCATCTCCGTCATCAGTTTCTGCATGTTCGTCTTTGCCTTGTACCGGATGGGCACGTCCGAATCCGTCCCTCTGGAACATCAAGGGGCCTATATCCTGACTCCCATGCGCGCCTCCATGCCTATGACGGAAACCATGATGAAAGAGCAGGACGCCTCCACAGCAGAAAAAACGGCTGAGACTCCATGACATTTTTAAACAACCGAAGCTATCTTCTCCTTGAATTTTTTGTTCTGTGCGTAATTGTTCCCGGCATCATCATCTATTACACGTGGGCGCCCCTGATGTTTCGCTTTCTATATGGCGCGGCGCTCTACAGCTTTGTGATTGTACGCCTGACCGACAAACGCTCCCTGTCAGAGATCTTCAAATGGCGGGCGGTGACGTGGAAGAACCTCAGGCCCATCCTCATCCGCTTCTTTTTTGCGTGTATCGGCATGACGCTGTTTCTGCTGTGGTACGACCCGGAGCGCCTGTTCGGCCTGTTATACCGCCGCCCGGATTTTGCAGCAGCTTTGATAGTCGCCTATCCGATCTTTTCCGCCCTGCCGCAGGAACTTGTGTTCTGCACATTCTTCTTCGCCCGTTATAAACCCTTTTTCGGGGAGGGAAAATGGATGATTCTCGCCAGCGCCGCCATCTTTGCCTATGCGCACATCCTCTATATCAACCCGGTCGCTCCATCTTTAAGTTTTCTCGGCGGCCTGATCTTTGCCATGACCTATGCGAAAACCCGATCTCTGGCTCTGGTCACAATTGAACACGGTCTGTACGGAAATGCTCTTTTCCTGATTGGATTAGGATGGTATTTCTATAGCGGATCAGTACTTGTAACAGGATAAACACACTATGGACATGACAACCGCAAAAGAAGCGATTTACACCTCCCTCGCCAATGGAAACGAGGAGATCGACCTGCACATTAAAAACCTGAAAGCCGCCATGAAAGAAGAGGGCCTGAGTGAGGCCGCATTCGACCCGGAGCGCCTGTCCCAGAATAACCGCTCAGGCCGCAAGATGATGCAGTCTTACTTCAAGAAGCGCGGTGTGAAGGTTGTGTTTGCCGAATAATCACAAATGTACAGAGGTATAGCACCACAGCATTCAGTACGTGCCAGAGAAAGTGCGTACCAATCTCAAACCTGCTGCAAAGCAGCAAGTCTACAGAACGAAACGTTAAAGACAGCAAAAAAATTCCACTGGCAATCAAAAGCAAACGGGACTTTTCACGGGCAAATCCTGCGTGATAAATGCCAAACCCCAGCAGGAATAAAAAGGCGGGCAGATAGCTGAGAGATCCGTTCAACCAGTCCCGCGGGACATACCCCGATAAAATTGTCAGAAGCACGTACACCATAAACAGCCGAAAGGTCATGACATGAGACAGGCCAATAACCTGCCGACTAAAAATGACCAGGAATGCCAACTGAAAGAAAAAAATCGGCAATACGTCCGCCAGCATCGCCGTACGTGTTGCGTACGTATGGAACAGAGCGCTGCCAATCCCGATCGCAACGATCAAGGCGATTAAAAGACCTGTGTCTTTGGATAAACCCCGGTTTTGCCGTGCCTGAACATATAAAATCAAGGCAGCCAAAAGAAAACACAGGTTTGTCAGGGCGTTAATCGGTTCCGCCCAAAATGCAGGGCCTGTGCGTTCGCAATAAATATCGATCATGCGCGGGAAGCCCTCTCTTCTCTAGCAATTACCCTTTTTCGCCTGACCGGGCGGGCAGAAATCACCGGAATGCGGGTCTTCGATAATGATTTTATCGTGCTTTGTATCAACTGTGGTTTGACATGCCGCCAAAGGCATCGCCAACATCATTACAAATAAAAATTTCTTCGTCATCTCCGTACCTTTCTTTCATAAGATACGCACATCTTCACTTAAAGTTCAATTCCAAAGCGCTTTAGCGTGAAAACCATGCAGGCGTACAGGATGACCGTCAACAGGCAGGACAGCCCCATGGCCGGATAAAACGCCATACCGCCGCGCAACAGATGCGGCAGCAGCAAAAACATCGGCAGGGACGGCAACACATACCAGAACGTTGCCTCCGCATGGTCGGCAATACGCTTTGTGTCCGACGTTTCATGCCACATCCAGATCATGGCCATCACCGAGACCAGCGGCAAAGACGCAATCA
>CAKZKV010000220.1 GCA_937124505.1 uncultured Alphaproteobacteria bacterium | reverse complement strand
TTGAAAACACTCCATCCCCCATTTATGGGCATTATCTGATTGAATAAGAAAATCAGCATAACTTGATGGATCAATATCATTTCTAAGGAGTTTCATTGCTTTTATGCCTTGAGTATTGATCTCGTTCAGGGCCGTTTTTGCAAAATCTGATTTTTCACCGGCATTAAATCTTGTAAGTTCTTCTTTCCACTCGCACAGATATTTTGGATTTCGTCGAATAAACTCCCAACCCCAGTCACGAATAGAGTGATTTTTAGTATAATCATACGAAGATACATCTTCCCAGAAAGGCTCTTCTATATCAGGCGCTTTGCTTGAAATTGCCATGAATGACCTTTCCATCACTGGTGATTGCATCAATATAATCGCTCCAGTGCTGCATCATTTTTGTTCTTTGGGGCAGGTACTTTGTCCGGTCATAGGCTCGACGAACGCTGTCACCCTTCGAGTGAGCAAGCTGTGCATCAGGTATTTCATGAGGATAGCCAAGTTCTTCCATAAGGGTTGTGAGAAATAAGCTACGAAAGCCATGTCCGGTCATACGTCCACCGTAACCCAGCCTTTTTATTCCCTGCAAAATGGTATTATTGCTCATGTGGTTTTTAGGGCGCGGTTGGCTGGGAAATACCCACGGCGTGTTGATATGGTTTGTGGCCTTTTTTTGCTCTCTTAATAAAGAAACAACTTGCTGAGACAGGGGCACTATATGAGGAGCTTCCATTTTCATACGCTCAGCAGGAATTTCCCACATAGCTTTATCAAGATCAATCTCATCCCAGGTTGCTCGTATTAATTCTGTTGTTCGCACTGCCGTGAGCATCAAAAGCAATATGCTACGGCGGGTTTGAGGAAAGAGGCGAACTTCGTTCTTTTCCAGCTTTTGTAAGAACTCTGGGATCTCTTTTATATTTAAGGCTGCAAGGTGTTTCGTTTTAACGGTGGTAAGAGCGCCGGTCAGATCAGCAGAAGGATCTCTCGGACATTTGCCTGTTGCTACACCGTATCTGAATATTTGACCGCATACTTGTTTCATACGATTAGCGGCATAATAGGCTTTGCGTTCCTCGATCTTGCGCAAGACATCTAATAACTCAGGCGGATCAATTTCTGCGATAGGGCGGCTGCCTATGTGTGGAAAAACATCATTTCTCAGATAAGAGAGTATTTTCTCTCCTGTTCTTGGTTTCCAAGCTTCAGTTTTCTTGCTGTGCCATTCACGCGCTATTACTTCAAAGGTATTTTCGGCATTCAGTTTGGCTTGGCGTTTTGCCTGTTTCTTAGCAGTGGAGGGATCAATGTTTTTATCAAGCAGCTTTTTTGCTTCTTCCCGCTTTTGGCGTGCCTCTGCGAGGGATACGCGGGGATAAACGCCTAAACTCAACATCTTTTCTTTCTCAAACCAGTAATATCGCAGTCGCCAGTATTTTGAGCCGTTTGGGTGGACAAGTAATATCAATCCACCGCCATCGCTTAATTTATAGGGCTTTGCCTCTATGGGTGCTTTCGAACATTGAGTGTTTGTTAGGGGCATGCGGGTACATTCTTTGCGGGTATATTGCTTGTACCCCTAAAATGTACCCGCAATTTTCGCGGATGTAAACGGATAAGGACGAACGGGGAGGATTGAAAACAAAATAAAAGCCGCTGTTTAATGCGGCTTTGGTGGTCATTTACGGTTTTCTGTGAACTTGTAAAAACAAGTAAATGGCGCGAGCGACGGGACTTGAACCCGCGACCTCCGGCGTGACAGGCCGGCGTTCTAACCAACTGAACTACGCCCGCTTAAACGTAGAACGCATTGAAAAGTTATGCCCTCAATGCGGATGGTGTTTCTATGTAATCGAAATTGAGCGAGCTTGCAACCCCTTTATGCGTAATTTCTCCAAAACATACATTTAATCCGTTATAGAGGTGTGAATTATCACGCAGAGCCTGCTCCCAGCCTTTGTTTGCAATCTGCAGAATATAAGGCAAGGTTGCATTGTTCAGGGCCAGAGTGGAGGTCAGGGGAACTGCGCCGGGCATATTGGCAACGCAATAGTGAATCACATCGTCTATAATATAGACAGGATTTTCGTGTGTTGTGGCCTTGCTGGTCTCGAAACATCCACCTTGATCAATCGCAATATCCACAAGGACCGCGCCGGGAAGCATATCTTTCAACCAGTCTTTCTTCACCAGCTTGGGGGCGGATGCGCCGGGGATCAAAACCGCGCCAATCACAACGTCTGAGGTTTTCACATGGCGTTCCAGTGCTTCAAGGTTGGAATACTCAATAGTGGCAGAGGCGCCGAAATGTTTGTCCAGTTCTCTTAGGGTGTGTTGACACTATTCAGGGATTAAGATTGATGGTATTGTTTTGTGAT
>CAKZKV010000219.1 GCA_937124505.1 uncultured Alphaproteobacteria bacterium | reverse complement strand
ATCAATTGATCGGGCAGGACGAAATCGGTCGGGCGGATTTCTTCTTTTGGTCTGATGGAACTTTCACGGCAGCGGATCAGTGCCAGCGTGACGGAAACGCAGTTTGAACGTTGCCCGCATTGCGAAGGAACGGGCTTTATCCGCACCGTGGATTCAATGGCAATTCTGGTGCTGCGGGCTTTGGAAACGCTTGCTCTGGAAGGGCAGGCTGCGGAAGTTGCCGTGACGGCTTCAACCGATGTGACTCTGTATATCCTGAATCAGAAACGTCATAAACTCTCCGATATTGAGCAGCGTTATGAAATGAAAATCTTTATTAATGCGAAAGAAGGCACTGCACCGTCTTTCCATGAGATCGAGATCATCAAAACACGCAAGGATCTGGAAAAAGAAGCTTTGGACGAGGATGAGCAACCCTCAGATGACGATGAAAATACGGTGAATGAGTCTGAGAACGACTCAAATAACAAATCACGTCGCAACAAACGCGGACGGCGGAATAATAAAAAAGACCGTCCGAAAATCAGCGAGGAAAATAATCAGCAAGAGGCTTCTTCTTCTGAGGTTCTTGATGACAATGCTAAAAAAGAATCCCGCTCCGAAGATGAGACGTTAAAAGCCAGCCAACAGCCGAACTCTTCTAAAAAGGATGAGATCAAGGAACTGACTTCTTCTCCGGAAGACACCAAAACGGATGAGGCCGTGAAAGAAGAGAAGCCAAAGCGTGGACGCAGGAAAAAAGAAGATGCGGTTGCTGTATCCAAATCATCTGAATCTGATTCAGCCGATGATCAACAAGCCGTAAAAGAACAGGACAAGCCGAAGCGTGGCTCTAAAAAGAAAGTGGAAGAAACAGTCATAGAGCAGTCTCCGCCGTCAAATGATGACAAGCCGGCAACGGAAGAAGATGAACAGCTTCATGCCCGCGCTGCGGAGAAGGTGAATGAAGCGCCCGTGAAGAAGAAAAAAGGTTGGTGGAACAAGCTGGTGGAGTAAGGGTTCCTGGCCATTTATTCAACATAAAAAAGCAGGTCATCGTTGATACGGTGACCTGCTTTTAACTTCGACCACATTGGAATTAGTTTGTTGTTTCTTCTTGAAGGGCGGTATTTATCTTTTGAGATAAAGACGGGTCGTTTTGCGCGGCTTTTGAAATCGAATTATATTCAGCAACAGTAATGTCCTCGTTTTCCTGAACAGCTGTCAGCATTTTCTGACGCATATTTTGCATCATTTCCTGTTGTGCGGCCTTGTCGGTTTCGGCCTTGATTTGCGGAATCATTGTTTGTTGAATATTAATGATGTCGTGTGCGGAATCAACATAAGCATCAATCTGCGCATCTGTAAAAGAAGCAGGTTGCTGTTGTGTTTGTGCTGTAGGTGCGGATGATTCCTGCTGGGCATTTGCCGGAACGCTGTATGCGGCGGCACCAGCCATTAACAATGCTGCTGCCCCCAGTGTCAGGAACGAAGATTTCTTTTGTGAGGTCATATAAACTCCTATAATTTTTGCGGCATACCTGAATTGGTATGACCCTACATCAACCATGTAAGGCCATGAGATAGCAGTTCAACCGTAAATTTATAAACCACTGTTTTTGCTTATGTCTTTGTCAAATAAGGGGGTGTTTACAGGTCACGCGGCCATGAATTTCTGAATACGCCGACACGCTTCCCTGATATCTTCGGTTGATCCTGCAAAAGACATGCGGATTGTCTGATGGCCGCGGGTGAGGTCAAAGTCTGTGCCGGGTGTGACGGCCACTCCGGCCTGATCCAGAAGATTTCTGGCCCAGATTTCACTGTTGTCCGTGATATTGGAAATATCAGCATACAGATAGAAGGCACCTCTGGTATCGGACAAATTGGTAATGCCCGCTTTGGGGAGTTCTTCTTTCAGCACATCCAGATTGGCTTTATAGCGGGCAACGTAAAAATCGAGAACGTCCGTATAGTCGAAGCATTTAAAGGCAATATGCTGGGCGAGGGTCGGTGGGGCAACAAACAGGCTCTCCGCCAGAGATTTAACGCGTTCTGTGGCGTTCTCGGGCAAAACCATCCAGCCCAGACGCCAGCCAGTCATACCAAAATATTTGGAAAAGCTGTTGATGAC
>CAKZKV010000218.1 GCA_937124505.1 uncultured Alphaproteobacteria bacterium | reverse complement strand
GCAGGCTGGAGAATGAGAACGATCATATGGGGGGCGGGACAAGTCGGATATAACATCGCCTCCTACCTCGCCAAGGAACATAATGATGTGACTGTCATTGACCTGAAAAGCGAGTTGATTGCAAAAATAAGTGATGAGCAGGATGTAAAAGGTATCGTCGGGTTTGCATCAAACCCGGAAACCCTGAAGCAGGCCGGAGCGGAAGATGCCGACATGATTGTGGCTGTGACACATTCCGATGAAGTGAATATGGTCGCATGTCAGGTAGCGCATTCGCTGTTTAATGTCCCGAAAAAAATCGCCCGTATTCGTCAGGCGGGATATCTTGATCCTGTTTGGGCGAATCTGTTCAGTCGTGCCCATATGCCGATTGATGTGATTATTTCGCCGGAAAGGGAAGTGGCTCATAATATTTATGAGCGTTTGAAAACGCCCGGCACAATTGATACGATTTCTTTGCTGGGCGGCGAAGCATATTGTTTAAGTGTGGTCTGCAACTCAAGTTGCCCGATTTTGCACACGCCCCTAAAACAACTTTTGAACCTGTTCCCGGATCTGGATGTCAAAATACTGCTGATTAGCCGGGCTGGAAAACACATTCTTCCTGATCTCGATAACCAGTTCTTTGAGAACGACGAAGTCACCTTTGTTGTCCGTAAGGAACATGTGACACGTGTTCTGAGTATCTTCGGCCATGAAGAGAATGAGGCTGGCAAGATCCTGATTATTGGGGCTGGTAATATTGGGACACAACTTTGTCATATTCTGACTGAAAACAACAAAAATCTGGATTTGCGTTTGATTGAGGCCAGTGCTGCACGGGCGCAACAACTTAGCGAGTCTTTTCCAAAAGCGATGATCCTGCATGGGGACGCGCTGGACAAAAAAATTATGGAAGAGGCAGGGATTGAAAATATCGAAACGGTGGTTTCTGTCACTAATGACGATGAGGTGAATATTCTGAGTGCGTTGCTGGCCTCTGAAAAAGGACATACCAGAACGATTACGCTGGTGAATAAGGAAATTTATACAAGCCTGACAAGTGCTTTGAACATTAATGCAATTGTGTCGCCACGCCTGATTACAGCCTCAACGATCATGAAGTATGTCAGACGGGGACGTATCAATGCAACGCATAGCATAAAGGACGATTTTGCCGAAATTATTGAGGTTAAGGCATCCGAATCCTGCCAGATTATCAACACGCCTCTCGAAAAGCTTCATTTGCCCCCTGGCGTGATTATCGGCCTCATCAAAAGAGATCACGACATATTGCTGCCGGACAAAAATACGGTCATTAAACCAGACGATGTATTAATTGTTTTTGCGATTCATCACAGTGTTGCCTATGTAGAAAAGTTATTTTCTTTCAAATTTGATCTTCTGTATATGTAAATAAGTTATAGCTAATATGAATTTCTTTTATAAAGTGGCTTGCACTTTTTTCTAAAGTCGCATAAATCTGTTTAATAACAATAACAAGAGAGTACCTATGACGGACAAACAAAATATTCAGGATCTGTTCCTGAATAAAATTAGAAAAGAAAAGAAGACTGTCACCGTCTTTTTAGTAAATGGGGTTAAGTTGCAGGGCGTTGTGACCTGGTTTGACAATTTCAGTATCTTATTACGCCGTGAAACACATGCACAGCTTGTTTATAAGCATGCGATATCAACCATCATGCCAAACGGGCCAATCAGCTTCAGAGAAGATATTCCGGGCGCAGATGACAGTGATGACGCGCACGCTTAATGTCTTTTAAACAGCAGGTAAGTTTGCTGCCGCCCGGCGGCTTTACCTTTTAACTCATATTTTGTTTTGATCCAGTCTTTGGGTAGTTCGCGCCAGTCTAGCCTGCTTTTTGCTGTCCATAAAAAGTCTGGATGATTGCTGGCCTCTGTGACCATCCATGCGGCCAGATCATCAACATCTGTCGTCATAATCAGGTCGGCGCCGGGTTTTAACAACCGTGCAAACAGGTCGAGGTTTTCCTGTGAGATGATCCGGCGTTTATGGTGGCGTGCTTTGGGCCAGGGATCAGGGTTCAGGACATAGATGGCATCCAGACAGTGATCTGTAAATTTCTCCAGCAGGCGAATCGCATCATCCATCCAGACCTTAATACGTCTTTGATCCAGATTCTCCTCCTGAAGCTGTTTCAGGAAGGCAGACATACCGTTAATATAAGGTTCTGCGCCGATAAAAGCGGTCTTGTCATCGTACTGATGCATCATCCCGGCCAGATGATCGCCATCCCCGAATCCGATCTCACAAATCAGTTTTTCTGTTGTGGGGGAGAAATCCGTGCGTGGGTCAAATGGCGTGGAGTGCTGCAAAACCTCTTCTAAATAGGATAGGCGGGGAAGCAATTCATCTATCGCCTTCTGACGCGCCGGATTAAGCGGCCTGCCAAGACGGCGGCCATAAATACGACGTTTTTCAGAAGGGGGTGCTTTTTTTATAATCCTTAGGTCACTCCGGTAGTTGATACGTTTTAGCGGGGGAATATATGGTTCGCCGCGAGGAGTCATACAAATCAATCAGATCATCAGCCAATCCAATATTAATCGCCATTTCTGTTGCGCGGTTAAGGGATTGTTTTAACTCGTATTCTCCCCATTTTACAGCTAACCCGACCGGATAGACCGCCAAAGGTTCTTTAAGGGGGAATTCTTTGATCTGTTCCGGATTGTTTTTCATGTAACTTTCGGCAGTTACGGGGTCAAGGATAACCGCATCAGCTTTACCTGTGGCAACTTCCATGAGTAACATGGCCGGATCTGTCAGATTTATGAGACTGCGGATTATTGCGTTCGGAAAGCGATAACCTGCAAGGTCTATACTGATATCTCCGTCAATGCCGACAAATGAAATATTTTCGTTGTTCAGGTCTTTGTAAGTTTCAAATCGGGTTTCATCAGCCCGGACATATACAAAGATAGGAGAGTAGACAGCTGGTGTTGTGTAATCGATAAATTTAACATTTGTGATCGTCCATGGGCCACTGGCGCAGATAGCGTCAATCCGTCCATTATTAAGATCAAGAATGTCTGTGGTGAGAGACACTTCCACAAATTCTACGTCCCATCCGGTGAGTTTTATGATGTTCTCAAATAGCTCTTTCGAAGGGCCTTTGACTTCTCTGGTATTAGGATCAATTTCGAAACCGGGCGGCCATGGGATGAATCCACAACGAAGCGTTCCTGTCCGCATGACACGTTCATAAGCGCTTTCTTTGGCTTCCGCAAAGGCCTGAAGAGGAAATATCGTTAAGAATAATAAAAAGAAAAATAACCTTATCATTCCATTTTTCCTCTTAATGCACCTGTTTTTTACCCAACAGCTTTTTGCAGTTTTTCAATCAGGTCGAGTTTTTCCCAGGAAAATCCGCCGTCGGCTTCCGGGGCGCGGCCAAAATGCCCATAAGCAGCCGTGCGGCCATAAATCGGGCGATTCATTTGTAAATGCTCGCGAATACCGCGTGGGCTGAGATCAACCAGAGACGTGATGGCTTCGGAAATTTTATGTTCCGGGGCTTTACCTGTGCCGTGGGTATTCACATACACGGAAATCGGCTTTGAAATACCTATCGCGTATGATAACTGAATGGTGCAACGAGTCGCCAGTCCCGCGCCGACAACGTTCTTCGCCAGATAGCGTGCGATATAGGCCGCGGAACGGTCAACTTTGGTTGGGTCTTTCCCGGAGAAAGCACCGCCACCGTGCGGGGCCGCGCCACCATAGGTATCAACAATAATCTTGCGGCCTGTCAGTCCGGCATCTCCAACCGGTCCCCCGATGACAAAACGGCCTGTCGGATTGATATAAAGTTCATCGTCACGGCACATCCAGCCATTTGGAATAACTTTTTCAATGTAAGGTTTGATGAGATCGCGGACATCCTCCTGGGATAGTTCTTCTGCGTGTTGTGTTGAGAGAACAATGGAATGAGCCTTGATGGGCTGCCCGTCCTGATAAACAAGCGTAACCTGTGATTTAGCGTCAGGTTCAAGTTGTGAAAGAGTGCCGTTATGACGGTCTTCGGCGAGTTGCTTGAGGATTTGATGGGAATAATGGATAGCCGCAGGCATGAGTTCTTCTGTTTCATTACAGGCATATCCAAACATGATCCCCTGATCACCGGCCCCTTCATCTTTGTCGTCGCCGGCATCAACGCCCATGGCAATATCTGCGGATTGTTTATGAAGACGGATATTCACTTCCACATCTTTCCAGTGGAAGCCTTCTTGTTCATAGCCAACATTTTTGATGGTTTGGCGGACGATTTCTTCTATTTTTTCCTGGGGAACGTCTTCACAACAGCGAATCTCTCCTAACAATCCAACGAATCCCGTCGTTGCAACGGTTTCCATTGCTGTCCGCGCATAAGGATCAAGGGAAAGATAGTAATCTACCAGAGCATCTGAAATCTGATCGCAAAGTTTGTCCGGATGTCCTTCGGAGACGGATTCACTGGTAAAAACATAATTAGTTTGTGTTGACATATTTAAAGCTTTTCATTGATTAAAGATCGTTATTCTACATAAAACGATCTTAACTTCAATCCGCTTTTTTAGAGTCGCCGATATTTTCGGCATATGTCTTGATCATTTTATACATGCCTTTACGGGCTTTGGTGTCTTTGACGCTATAGTAAGTGCGCAAAAGATTGATGGTTTCTGTGCTTTGAAAGATATCTCCGGTGATGGAGGATTTGCTCTTCTTTTCGTCCTGTCCTTCAAAAGATTCCTGCTGGTTTTCGGCAAATCCCATTTTCTTGGCGTGGATATTATCTTCAAAAAAATAAGAAGAAGGGACGTTAAAGATATCTATAATCTGTTTGATTTTACCGGCACTGATTCTATTGGTACCTTGCTCATACTTTTGAATTTGCTGAAACGTGATATCCAGTTTTTTCGCAAGTACATCTTGGGTGAAATCATGAAGTTTACGAAGTGCACGCAATCGCATGCCGATTTCCTTGTCGTAATCTTCTACCCGGCCTTTTGTTTTTATTTTTTTCTGCATTCTGCCTAATACTAAAATTTTAATCTTGAATTATACATATAAAAAATTTTTTGAAAGAAATAAATCTTTTATTCCATATATTTAGTATATTTCACGATATCTTTGGTATTATTACCATAAAACGTACTAACGTTTCTTTTTGAATGCGTATATCCCCAAGGCTATTAACAGGAACAATGCAAAAGATATCTTATGCCCAAATTTCGCAAAATAAGTTTCATTTTGCAATGGTAAAATGAGGGGGTGAGATTGATATCCACGTTTTCCGTAGGGAATTTCAGTTAATTTTCCACCTAAGGGGGAAATCAGCGCTGAAATCCCTGTATTCGCGACTCGCACAACGGAGAGACCTGATTCAATGGCACGGTATTGTGCCTGTACCAGATGTTGTCTCGGGCCTGCGCTATCTCCGTACCAAGCGTCGTTAGTGATGTTTACGATCAGATTCGGTTTGTAACGTTTGGGGATTCTCCAGGGCGTTGTTTGCCCGGAAAAGATAATTTCATAGCAGATCAAAGGGCTGATGGTTAAAGAATCTGTCACTTTAATCCTGCGTAGTCCCGGCCCGGCCTGAAAGCCGGAAAAGTTCACAATGGGATCAATGGGGATGTATTGGCCAAAGGGAATATACTCTCCAAAAGGAACAAGATGGTGTTTGTCGTATTTGTCGATTAACACCTGACCCGGACCGAAAACGGCCAGACTGTTGGTATAGACAATCTGGTCATTGTCCCGGTAACCGTCCAGCAATCCCGTTAGCAGGTAGTTCTTGCTGTTTTCAGGCAAGAGTTTTTTGAATGATGTCAGGTTTTCAGCTTTAAATAACATGGAGCGGACTGATGCCGTTTCCGGCCAGATAATCAGATTTATGCCGCGGAATTTATTATTGAGAGCCTCTTCAGATAGCTCCATCAGATTCTTGAAGTGTCCCTCTATTTTATCGCCGTCCCATTTATCCTGCTGCGCAACATTGGGTTGGATCATATGCACCATGATTTCAGGTGTTCCGTACACTTCTTCTGTCTTGATACGGTGAAGTCCCCAGAAATAGGATCCTGTAACAGTCAATGCAGAAAGAACAAATATGATCAGGACAGAGGTATCTCTTTTATGCAG
>CAKZKV010000217.1 GCA_937124505.1 uncultured Alphaproteobacteria bacterium | reverse complement strand
CAAAACGGCATAGAACTCTGTGTTGTAAATAGCGGCTATTCAATTTCTTTTATCAAGCCGGTTGCCGCGGAAATCAGGATGATTAATTGTAATACGGAAGGCTCGCAGTTCCGTTCGCGTGATATTTTCCCGAAAGCTTTCGCCAAGGTCATGAGAAGCGATTATGCAGATCTGGGAACGGATATTACCGAGATGGTGCCGGATATACCGGAACAGGTGATCTGCTATACGGACGGCTATGGCAATATGAAGATTTCCATTCATCCCGATACGTTAGAGCCTTATATGGGCAAGGATATTGTTCTGGACATTAATGGCCGCAAACGCGTGGCCAAAATCACCCGCGGCATTTTTGGTGTGCCGGATGGACAACTCTGCCTTGCGCCTGGCTCATCCGGCTGGACTTTGCCAGATGGAACATCGGTTCGTTTTGCCGAGGTTGTCCTGCGCGGAGGCAATGCAGCCAAGGAGTTCGGCAGACCACCCGGCGGGATTCAGGTCAACTGGAGTCTGTCTGCCTAAAAAGAATCAAGTCTTTTTATTTTGCACTGCATACAACTTTCTTATGGATTTGTTAATCTTTCTGCTCTATATCAAAGGACGTTTCGTAGATAGAAAAACTAATCGTGGGGGGCCCGATTTATGCATTACGATTGCGATCTGGATGTCATAAGAACGTCCTATCCTGCTCAGTCTACCAGCCGCATTTATGCGGAAATTGCCAAAGACGTCTCGGCTCTTTGGCGGCAGCCGGAACTTTTTGACAGAGTTGAGGCCGTCTTGCGTAAGAGTGAGGATGACAAATCTTTTGTTATTGAAGAGAACATACTGATTTGCAATGCAAAGGTCAGTGACATTGACCGTCCTGTGCATATGCTCTATCGCTTGTCGGAATCGATCCATTTTGAAGATCGTCCGATCAATCTGGTTTTTGTCTTGTTATCTCCAGTTGAAGACGGCCCGTTTCATTTAAGACGTCTGTCCCGCCTGACAAGATTACTTGGTGACTCCGTCTTTTGTAAAAAGTTACATCAGTCGGATGACAAGGATTCAATCCGTGCCCAGTTTATGTATCCTGAACTGAGTGAGCAGGTTGCCTAGAACCTTCATCGTTTCTTTTCGGGTGCGTTCCCCGGATCAAGTCCGGGGCTTAATGGACTGTCATTGGCATCAGGTTGCTGAGACGAATAAAGTCCTTTGCTTCCTGCATGTTATCAAAAGCAATGATCTCATTTCCGTCCGCTGCAAAGACGCTAAAGCTGAGTTCATTCTCACGCAATTCTGTCTTGATATAAGCA
Source organism: uncultured Alphaproteobacteria bacterium (assembly GCA_937124505.1). GTDB lineage: Bacteria > Pseudomonadota > Alphaproteobacteria > Micavibrionales > Micavibrionaceae > JACKIP01. Next base: position 6,912 of record CAKZKV010000217.1, on the reverse strand, counting down.
ATCTGATTCATGCCGAGATTTGACAAAACTTGCGGCGGGAGGTTTTCAATGACTTTTCTATCTGCGTTGATCTTGATCATATTTCCCATCTTTTTTTCATAGTTTACCACAAATCGCAGGCGAAACCCAAAATTTAAATTCCGGGTTTCGGCTGCCAGACAAAGAAGTGAGGTTAAGTCCTGTTTTTTTTCTTCGCATCGGTGGATGTTTCCGCCTTTGCCGACTTATTCTCGATAGATTTCATTTCAATATGTTCTTTGCCCTGATTGGAACCAATCGGAATTTTCCGGGCCTTGCTTTCGGGGATTATCCGCTCCAGTTCGATATGAAGCAGTCCGTTGTCAAGACTGGCACCACGAACCTCTATGCCGTCCGCCAGCACAAAGCTGCGCTGGAAATGTCTGGCGGCAATGCCGCGATGCAGGTAGATGCGCTCCTCTTCCTCACGCTGATGACCGCGGATGATCAACTGGTTCTGTTCCACTTCCACATCCAGATCCTCCATGGTAAACCCGGCCACAGCCAGCGTAATCCGCAAATCATGGTCGGAGATTTGTTCAATATTATAGGGAGGGTAGCCATCTGCACCGGATTTCTTGAGACGGTCAAATGTCTGTTCAAAGTGATCAAATCCCAGAAACAGGGGACTATCAAACAAAGTTAGTCGTGTACTCATATGGTAACTCCTTATGTTAAGCAAGTTAATATTCATACCGGCCCGCCTATGCAGCACCAGTATGAATAATTATAGCATTTTTTTGCTCTGAGGCAAATTATCGGGATGTTATTTTTTCACGAAGACGCGGTCGCAATAGCCGCACTCGACAGTGTTCGACTTGCCGAAAGAATACCAGACGATGGGATGTCCCAATGCGCCACCGCCGCCGTCACAGGCAACCTGATCCGCGTCAGAGGGGACTTTGATGATTTCCGGTGAGTCAGGGTCTGGAGTCGGCATGTTTTTAAGTCCTGATTAATCTTTTTTTGTGAATTTTAATTTATTGTGGAAGAAGGTCAATGCTTATGTCAGGCAAAACATATGAATAAAGTTCAACCGAATGCAAATGACGCCGTTTGCTGGCACGATGGCCCTTCGATCAGGGGGCGTCAGGACAGCTTTGTATTGCAGGAAGTCTCGAGTGAAAAGGTTTTGAAAAGCTGGAAATATTCCCTCTTTGCCCATGAATGGCTGGACGGGGACGGAAAAATTTTGAAGATTGATGACATGATGGACCGGGAGCAAAAGAAGCGGCTGGACGTTCTGAAAAGATTAAAAAACAGAGAGCCGCTGGAATATGCCGTGCTTGGCCTTGGCCTGACCGACCATATCGAGATTGGCGCCGGACGAGCGATCTTTCTGACTCTGGTTGCCGAGGGCTATCGGGCCCTGCCGGTTTACATCCCCAAATCCTGCCTGAAAGAGTTTAAAAACTATCTCTCATAACTGAAAGTATCACAATGTCTCCTAAGAAAGCATCGGAAAGCGGTAATGTCATTTTTTTCATCCTGATCGGGGTGGCATTGTTTGCCGCGCTGACCATGGCGATTACGGAGACGAATAAAGGCGGCGGTGACAGTATTGACGATGAACAGGCGCGTGTGCGTGCCACGGAAATCATGGAATACGGGTCGGATATGGCAACGGCCATTTCAAGGTTACGCCTGAATGGGTGCAGTCAAACACAAATCAGCTTTGAAAATCATACAGCCGGTGGCTATGAGAATGCTTTTGCGCCTTCGGATGAAAGCTGTCATGTTTTCAGTCTGAATGGCGGTGGGATGCGATATCAGCCCTATGATAATATGATTATCACAGGCAATTACGTGATCACGCACATCAAATCAGATGACACAGATTTGATCCTTGATTTGCAAACCACGAAAAATACCTGCGAAGCGATTAATGAGCTGCTGGGCATTCCCAATAATGGCATTGACGGGCCACCAACCGATACCCTTGATGCAGGCGTTAAATTTGACGGGGATTATGTTCTTGCCTCCACGGCTTTTGCGAACCAGCGCACGGAAAATGCAGAGTGACTGGGAAAAGGCGCGGCCTGCCGGACGAATTCCGGGACAGGTGACACGGCGGTTTACAGATACTACAAGGTGCTGATGGGGCGGTAAGGTACTTGGGAACTATACTTTGCGCCATTTGACGCCGTCCGGGGAGTCTTCGATTTCAATGCCCATGGCGTTCAGTTCGTCCCGGATTGCATCGGCGCGGGCAAAGTTTTTCTGCGTACGTGCGTCTGTTCGTTCCTGAATTAATGCATTGATTTTCGCTTCATCAAGAGGCCCGTGATCCGTGTCTGCGGCGAACCAGTCATCCGGATTTTCCTGTAACAATCCTGTCAGGTCGCCAATGGCCTTCAGGTCTGCGGCGATTTGTCCGGCCTCGTCCTCCCTCTTGATAACCTGGTTCAATGACGCGATCAGGGCCGGGGTGTTCAGATCGTCGCACAGTGCGTCAAGGACGGTTTCAGGAATTTTTCCCTTGAAATTTTCAGGATTATTTTCCTGTAAAAACCTGTATAACTTGTCCAGAAGCTTTTTATTCTGGTGGATGCAGCTTTCCGTCCAGTCCAGCGGCTGGCGGTAATGTGAACTGAGTAGGGTCAGGCGGATGATTTCCGGGTGAACGTCCTGAACCAGATCATGCACCAGTTTGACATTGCCAAGGGATTTGGACATTTTCTGGCCGTCCACCATGACAAAGCCGTTATGAACCCAGTATTTGGCAAAGTCTTCCGGCGGCAGATCATGCGCGCCGCAGCTCTGGGCGATTTCGTTTTCATGGTGGGGAAACTTCAAATCTGCGCCGCCGCCATGGATATCAAAGGGCAAACCCAGATGTTTTTCCGCCATGGCCGAGCATTCGATGTGCCATCCCGGACGGCCATAGCCCCACGGGCTGTCCCAGCCGGGCTGGTCGCCTGTGGAGGGTTTCCAGAGAACGAAATCCGCCGGGTCTTTCTTGTAAGGGGCGACTTCCACGCGCGCTCCGGCAATCTGCTCGTCACGGCTGCGCCCGGACAGGCGGCCATAGGCGTCATAAGCTGGAACATGAAACAGGACATGCCCGTCCTTCGCATAGGCCAGACCTCTTTCAATCAGGGACGCAATCAAATCCTGCATTTCCTGTATGTGACCTGTGGCGAGGGGTTGTACGTCGGGCGGCAGGACGTTCAGGGCCGCCATGTCGCGATTGTAAATATCCGCATATTTTTGGGTGATCTGCTCAATCGGCACCCCGGCCTGTCGGGCGGCATCTATAATCTTGTCCTCAATGTCCGTGATGTTGGACACATAGGTGACCTTTGGATAGATATGCCTGAGGACGCGCACCAGCAGGTCAAAGACGACCGCCATACGCGCATTGCCGATATGGGCGTAGTTATAGACCGTTGGGCCGCAGGCATAAACGCGCACATGCGAGGGCTCAAGAGGTTCAAAGACCTCTTTTTGACGGGTCAGGGAATTATAGAGTTTCAGGTCAGCCATCTATTGGCTTTATCAAATCTTCTGTCCGGAAGAAAGAGAAAACTCTCTCTTGTGTTTTCATTAAGGCTTGATGACATCATAAACCTCTGCGGCCATGGCTTGATACCCCGTACTGGTCAGGTGCACGTCATCCCCCACGTAATACCCTAAAGCATCTGCGGCGGCCTGACCGCCAAATGCCGTGTAAATATCAATTAGTGGGATATCATAACTCACCGCCAGGTTTTGAAGAACTGTTCTATAAGCCGCCTGATTGCTGTAGGTCGTCTCATTAGACGGGGGCGGGATGACAAGCGCTACGTCAATGTCGCCATAGGCCAAAATACCATCAATTATATCCTCCAGCGCGGCCTGATAAGTTGCGGTGCTGTCCCCGGATATCCATTCATTTGCACCAAGACAAATCAAAATAAGGTCAGGATCATAGTAATCCCAAGAATTTATAGGCGACCAGGGCTTTCCTGTCGCATCCCAATCTGTCGCTTTTGAGGCAGGCGAACCTGTGTTGAAAATTGTTATTTGATTTTTTGAGCTGTCATAGGCTTCGACCCCATATATAAACGCATTGCCCGTTCCAGAGTGCGCCAGAGTTATATAATGAGAGTCGAGAGTTCCGGCATCAATAACAATCGGTGTAACAAGTTGATCTGATCCAGTTGAGAGACTTGACGTTTGTACCAGGCTTCCATCAATACTGATGGCAATCGACGCGGCGCCGTTATAGCCAATCGCGTAAATTTTGAAGGTATCTACAGCCTCATTCGGACTGAAGGTGATACTTTCACCACTTACAAGCTGTATAGCCCCGCCGCCTATTGTCCAGTCTACTGACCTGCTGGGTGTTCCTGTATATGAAAGCCTCTCATCATGGGCAATATTATATTCATGACCTCCGCCCCATCCGATAAAGTTCTCTTCTGTGGCCTGAATACCGTTTGCGAGAAATAAATCTTTCAGGTGTGCCGGATATGAGAATTGTTTCTGGTTTGGATCGTTATTACTTCCCGTTGAATATGTTCCGAAAGTCAAGCTGTCACCAACACACAAAACTCTTGCCGATCCTGTATCCGCAATTACATTTGCCAAAGCGGCCTCAAAATAGGGTATTGAAGTAACAGACTCGTTATTAATGGCGGCTGCTTCTATGGCGTAAAGTGCAGCAACGTCATCGGCGCTGAGGGCGCGGGCGTAAACACGTACATCATCAACCCGCATCTTTCCATATTTTCCATCACCTGCACCAATTGTGATGGGACGATTACTGATAGACCTGCTACCTGCACCAGAGGCCATCTGTACGCCGTTTATGTAGATGGTAGCACCATTGCCCTCTGCGACATGCGTGACGTAAAACCATGCATTCAGAGGAACTGTCACTGTACCTATCAATGTTGGGCTATTTGCCCAATGGACAAAAGCTAACTTGTTGTTTCCAGCCCCGCCGGGGTTGATTTCATGCGATATACCGGCACTTGGCTGATCAATCTGGTTACTGGTTGTGAATGTTCTGGCATAAGATGTCTGGGAAACGTCTGGCAGATAAAGCCAGTACGCCCAGGTCGCCTGTGCGGCGTTTGAGTTGAACGAACCACTCTGTACATATTCATTCGTGCCGTTACATGACAGGGCGATGCTGTTCTCGCCATGTGCCAGGCGGTTGGAGGCGTCCATATTGTAAAGTGTGGCATCATTGTTGTAAGCGGTTTCGTCCAGTGTGGTTGATCCGTCTGCTTCCTGAAAGCGCCAATGCACTTGCAGGTCAGATGTAATATCAAATTTGGGGCGTGCGGCTTTCGCTGCGCCCAGTCCTAGTCCAAGTTTTAGCATGGTGGGAAACTCCTAATATTGAAGGCATAAAAAAAACCGTCCCGGGAAAGGGGCGGTTCAAGATGCATTTGTTCTATTTATGTTCTTAAATTATATCAAATAACGATGATTGTCAAATTTTTATGAGTGTTACAATTTGTATTCAGCAAATTGTTCCATGAGGTCGTGGTCGAAGGCACCTTCATATTTCTCCCCGTCATCGCCCTCCGCCATCATTCGGGCGATTGTTTCCTGCGGACTGCGGCGGCGTTCGTGGTGTGGGCGGCGTACGCGGTCGCCGTCATAGGTATCGACGATGCTGACCACCTGTAGCCAGATCGGCAGATCGGTAAAGTTTTCATACAGGGAACCGTTCAGGCATTCATGGTGATAGAGAATAATAGCCCGGCACAGATCGGCGTGGAGGTGATTTTCAAAAGACGTGCCTGCTACGGCTTTATTAAAAATTTCTACACCACGCCGTGTATGCAGGCGCTTTTCAATGCGTTGTTCTTCTGTCGGGCGGTTGGGCAACCTCCAGATGTCAGGATCATACGCCTCGTGTGTTTTGCCGAGATCATGAATCAGCAATGCCGATTTGATGTTCAGGCAGGCCTCCATCGGATAGCCGATATGCATCAGGAAACCAAGGCCGTCCGCCGCGACCCGCATATGGTGGGCGGCCCTCTTGGCGCCCAGCTCGCCGTCATAATGGGCGATGCGGTCTTCCAGTCTGGATTGAAAGGGAACCCAGTCTTCAATTTGACTAATATCATAGGAGGCCGGATCCGGTAAGTTGGTGCGCATAAGCATAAGTGAGCCTCTATTTTTAATCCATAAAGATTATTCTAAGGATTTTATTAAATTCCTGATCCCTGTCTAAAGGACATAGAGATATTTGTCAAATTTCGCTTCATACGAGTGTCCGCACATCCGTTAAGTGCCCCGTCACGGCGGCGGCTGCGGCCATGGCCGGGGACATCAGGTGCGTGCGTCCGCCGCGCCCCTGTCGCCCTTCAAAGTTGCGGTTAGAGGTGGAAGCGCAGCGTTCCCCCGGTTCCAGCTTGTCGGTATTCATTGCCAGACACATGGAACAGCCCGGCTCCCGCCAGTCGAATCCGGCCTCAATAAAAATTTTGTCGAGTCCTTCTTCCTCGGCCTGTTGTTTTACCAGGCCGGAGCCAGGCACGATCAGGACGTGCTTGACGTTGGCCGCGACTTTACGGCCTTCGGCAATTTTGGCGACTTCGCGCAAATCCTCGATCCTCCCGTTCGTGCAGGAGCCGATAAAGACCTTGTCAATCTGGATATCTTCAATCTTTTGTCCCGGTGTCAGGCCCATATACTCCATGGCGCGGTCAAAGGCTGATCTGCGGGCCTCTTCTTCAAAATCGTCGCGGGTCGGCACATTGCCGGTGACGGCCACCACGTCCTGTGGGCTTGTGCCCCATGTGACCAGCGGCGCGATGTCTTCCGCCCTTAAGGCGATTTCCTTGTCATAGGCAGCGCCGTCATCGGAGCGCAGGGTTGACCAGTAGGCCACGGCCTTATCCCATAATTCCTCTTTCGGAGCCATCGGGCGGCCCTTCAGATAGGCAAAAG
>CAKZKV010000216.1 GCA_937124505.1 uncultured Alphaproteobacteria bacterium | reverse complement strand
CATGGATATTATTCGTCTGGAACTGGGATATGGTCTACTGCCTCTCGTACAAGGTGAAGGTACGAAACTAACCGATCAGGTCAAGGGGCTACGCCGTCAGCTTGCCGAGGATATGGGATATATTCTGCCTGCTGTGCGCATTCAGGACAATTTGCAACTGCCCGCCAATACCTATACCGTCCGTATCAAGGAAATAGAGTCTGGTCGCGGTGAAGTGCGTCCTGGTATGCTGATGTGTATGGACCCAAGCGGCGCTGCCATCACCCTGCCTGGTGAAAGTACCATTGAGCCGACCTTTGGCCTGCCTGCCATGTGGATTGATGAACAATACCGCGAAGAGGCGCATTTCAAAGGCTATACGGTTGTGGACGCCGCCACGGTCGTCACCACGCATTTAACGGAAATTGTCAAAGACAACATGCCGGATCTGCTTTCCTATGCGGAGACGCAAAAGCTTCTGGATGAATTGCCGCAGGAGTATCAAAAGCTGGTCGCAGATGTCATCCCGGGACAAATCTCCGTGGGCAGTTTACAACGTATTTTACAAAACCTCGTTTCTGAACGTGTGTCCATCCGTGACCTGCCCTCCATTCTGGAAGGCATCGCCGAAGCCGGGAGTTATACCAAAAATACCGCAGCCATCACCGAACACGTCCGCAGCCGCCTGTCACGTCAGTTATGTGACGCCAATTCCAATATGGACGGACAGGTTCCTCTTCTCACACTCTCCCCCGAATGGGAACAAGCCTTTGGTGAGGCGTTGGTGGGAGATGGGGAAGAACGGCAACTTGCCATGGCCCCTTCAGAGTTGCAAAAATTTATTGTCGCCGTGCGGGATAAATATGAAGAAATGGCGCAGCAAGGACAAACGCCGGTGCTGCTCTGCTCGCCCCTGATCCGCCCTTATGTGCGCAGCGTCATTGAACGCTTCCGCCCGCAAACCGTTGTGATGAGCCAGAATGAGATTCATCCCAAGGCAAAGATCAAGACGATGGGGAGTGTTTAGGAAATTTCTAATCCATAAATTCGCTGATGTGACGAACAGTCTTTTCATTCGGGCGGGCCCCGACCTGCTCAATAATCAGGGATGCATATGTTGCCCCCAGATCACCGGATTGTTTCAATGGCCACTCGTGAGAAATTCCATATAGAAGCCCCGCAGCAAAAGCATCCCCTGCCCCAACCGTATCAATCATTTCTTTGGGAGGAACGGCCTGAATATGTTGCACCTCATCCGGCACGGCAAGAACAGCCCCCTTCGCCCCACACGTCATAACGTCCATGATATTTTTTTCTGCAACAAAAGCCTGAAAATCCGCCTCATTCCTGATACCGAGAATATGGTCATATTCCCTATAGTTCCCCAGCAGGATATCAACATGTTGCAGCACCAGATCTGTAATTTTCCCCTTATCATGCAGGTCGTGCAGACTCATCACCTTGCGCACATGCGATGGCAAAGCCGGCAGCGAATCACGGACGCTTTCATAACAGACATAGGTTTCCAGCATCAAAACCTGCAAAAACAGCATCTCCGTATTTTCGAATAACGTGGGCGGCATATCTTGCGGTGTAAACTCCTCACAAACCCCGGTCGTAAACGCAAAACTGCGCTCTCCATCCTTCGTATTGAGGCAAAGACACGTGCCTGATATGCCACCCGGAACAGGAGGATTGGGAAACATGACGCCGGTTCGCTCAAACTCCTTGCGGAAAAAATGTCCGGCCTCGTCATCCCCGGTTTTACCGATAAAACACACATCGTGCCCCAGAGCGCGCAAGCAAGCCATGGTATTGGCGACACTGCCACCCGCCATATACACAGGATCTTTCAGTTCCGCAATCATCGCCTGCAAAACCTCAGGCGTGACCCGTACACCAACGCCTTTCTTCAATTGAAACTTTTCTAAAAAGGCATCATCGACCGTTGCAATAATATCCGTAAAGGCGCGACCGATCCCTGTAATTATCTTTTGGTTTGTCATCATCCCTAAAAAGAAGCAGAATATGGCGCATCGTACAAGATTACTTTTTGAAGATATTGATATATTCCTTTAATATTGTCATTTAAAGCATGACCGACACACTGATAGAAGACCTGGAAAAACGCCGCAAATGGGACAGAAACTTTTTTCTGGGTGTTCTGGCTGCGTCCTGCCTCACACTGGCCCTTCTGGGGTATATGCTGCCGCCTTTATGGGTTGGGTTTGCCGGTCTGGTTCTGGCCTTGATTAATATGAATGTCTTCTACCTTCTGCATCGTCATTTCAAACGGAAAGGCAAGGCCATTTTTCTGACCGAAATGGCGAAGGAATTCAACCTGACGTTCAGCCCTTCCCATGCTTTTGAAATCGGCACCGTCCGGCATCACGGGATTATCCCCTATTATGATACAAAAACAACCGAAGACGGCTTTATCAGCAAAAACGCTGCATTTCCCATCGCCTTTCAGGAAGCGGAATTGCTCCGCATGGAAGAAGACAAGGAAAAACGCACGACTTACCGCATTCCCGTATTTCGCGGCCTGATGATCAAGGTTGATCTGAAAAAACGGCTGGATTTTCATACGATTATCATTCCCAACAAATTCCTGCGCCCCAATGTCGAGGCCGGAAATATCCCGGTCGGAAGAGGCTTTCAGGAAGTCAAACTGGTCAGCAACAAATTCAGCAAGAATTACAAAGTCTATTCCACGCATCAGGTCGAATCCCGTGTTATCTTTGATCCGCTGTTTATCGAACGCTTTATGGAACTGGGAGAGCATTTAAACGCCAAATGGCTGGAGGCCAGCTTTAAAGACCGGGAACTGTTCATTATGGCCCAGTTCCGCAAAGATCATTTTGAAATCGGTTCCATCCTGCGCCCCGTCATGGAAGATGACCTCGAAAAAGTCCGCAGCGAAATCCGGCATATTCTCGCCATGTCGGAGATGCTGAAGCATAATAGCTATATTGGGAGCTAAAATAGCGTCACAGTTTTTTTATATCCTCATTAAATAAAGGGACTGTATGCGGCATATTTCTGGCCTTTTTCCAACTTTCGTAAAAACGCCGACGATATGTCTCCGCAATTTCATGGTTTTCAATCGTCACAATTTTATGAGGCAAGTAAATCGTGTATTTATTACCATAGACCGAGCTTAAAACCTGTGCAGCAAACTCTTTAGAAACCCAGCGGTATTGCGACGTGGAAACCGGACCATATTTAATCATACTCCCTTCGCTCATCAAGATTTTTTCCCGCAAATGATGTTTTACAAATTCCTGATAGTATCTGAACCCGATCTCTCTGTAATTCTTTATGAAATATTCCTCACTTTCAAGAATGTGCAGAGCCTCTCCTCCCTCGCGTTTTAATGTATCCAGAATATCGTTTAAGAACCTTGGAAAAGCTTCCGCACCTTCAAAGGTGACAACATTGAAGACATTTTCACGCATCCTGACGCCATCGCCTGAGATAAACTCTATACCTTCACGTTCCAGAACTTTACGGATTTTTCTGAGTGTTTCCATACGTGGTACGGTTCGTCCACGGTCTATGTTATTGATGGCCGTCAGGGATATACCGCATGATTTCGCCAGATCGCCCTGCCCCCAATCCAGCAATGCCCGCGCTGCCCGTATTTGTCTTTTTGAAATCATTTCAATAACCTTACCAAAAACATGAATTTTTTTCAACTTTAGTTGATTTTTTTTCCTTTTATCTATGCTTTTTAATGAAAGTTGTGATTATTTAGGCGCGTAACATAAACAAGTTGAGAATACCATGAACCATTGCTGTACACGGACAACGGCTGACTGCCCGTTATCGAGTAACAATATTTTCAGCTACCTGCTGCTGACCAGCATTTTTGTTGGAGCCTACACAATCGCTCCCCTTCTTGCGGTAAAGATTATTGAAATCGGCCCGTTTACGCTTCCTGCCGGAGACTTTATTTTCGCTCTAACCTTTCTGTGTACCGATATTACCAATGAGGTTTTTGGCAAAAAATACGCTCGTAATATTGTGAAATGCGGACTGGTAACACTAGTTATCACTTATCTAGGAATACAGATCGCCGTTATGTTACCTGCAGCAGATTTTTGGGAGCTTGAGAAAACTTATCAAGAATTTTTTGGAACGGGTTTTCGTATTTTTCTTGCCACAATCTGTGCCTATGTTCTTAGCCAGTTTATCGATGTCCATATCTTCAGCTGGATCAGACAGAAAACAGGGACAAAGCATTTATGGATACGAAATAATATTTCGACTTTCATATCTCGCTTTATTGATATTGTAACATTTGTGCTAATCGCTTTTTACGGTGTCTTTGAAAATGAAGAGATTATAAATATCATTATAAGCGGTTACACGGCGGGCCTGCTCGTATCGGTATGCGATACACCCTTTGCCTACGCAGGCGTGAAGCTTTTATATAAACTTCACCCTGAATTAAAACTACATAGATAATAATGAAAATGGGCCTGTTCTGTTGCAAGGCCGACCCACGCCCCACCGGATGGGCTACCACCCGGATTTAATAGTAGATGCTCCTACTGCCAAATTAGGCAGCAATCGCGTCAGAAGCGCTAGCGTTGTCGTTAGCTGCAACTGCTACTGGTGCAAAGTTATCGTTTGCATTTATAAAATTGACCCGAATAACGGCGGAGATCATACCGAACGCAAACTTACTCTTTACTACGTGTGTCGATCCTGTTTCGGCCCCGCCGGATAAGAGGCTTAAGACCTCTTAACTGGTGGAGCCGCCGGGTACTGCCCCCGGGTCCACGGGCGCTTATTCCAATAAGCGTTTAGCGTCATAGTTGGTTACCCAACTCTTACAATATAAGCGATTTCCGTTAATTTTTCAAGGGTTACCCGCTTCCGATATATAAAAACGCTTCATCCACCACTTTTTGATGAATGGCAAGGTCAGAGTCGACAGGAGAAAGCCTGCGGTCGGGACAGCCGCATGCAGATAGAATTGCGGCACGCCCAGAAAAGCGAGGTAAAGGCTGGCGACAATATAGGTGAATACCGCGATACAGGCGCGGCGGGTTTTTGAAGTTTCCCAGGCTTTTTCCGCCTCCACACGGGCATTGCGCGACTGGATATTTTCAATTTTCTCATGCGGCTTAGGCATTCATTCCGCCGTCCACGTTAATCGTCGCGCCTGTTACATAAGAGCTTTCTTCACTGGCCAAAAACGCCGCCACAGCCGCTACTTCCTCTGGACGCCCATAACGTTTCAGAGCCGTCATTTCGCCCATTGTGCTTCCTTCTGCCGGGTTCAGGTCGGTATCAATCGGCCCCGGCTGGATGGCATTGACGGTTATATTTTTCGCACCCAGATCAAGCGCCCAACTACGGCTCAACCCCGTCACAGCAAATTTGGACGCATTGTAAATGCCTGTATCCGGAAAGATGGCCCGCTCCCCCAGAACAGAACTGATATTGATCATCCGTCCGCCGGAGTTCATATGCTTGACCGCCTCATGGGTCAGGGCATAAAGCGTGCGGACATTCAGATCAAAAATCTGGTCAAACTTTTCCAGCCCCGCTTTGGGATTATCAATATGCTGATCAAAGCCCCCCATTCCGGCATTATTCACCAGAATATCTATATGACCGATATGCTTCAGGGCCTCCCGCACGGTGCCTGCGGCTTTTTCCGGTTTGCTGCCGTCAAGACGCACCATATAGACCTTGCCGCGCTTTCTGGTCAGTTCCGTAATCAGTTTTTTGGCTTTTTCCGGCGAACTGTTATAGGTCAGAACAACTTCCACGCCGTCTTCAACAAAACGTCTGACAATGGCCGCGCCAATACCGCGGCTGCCACCCGTTACAAGTGCTTTTTTACCTTTCAGATCGGTCATTAAATCTTCTCCAGAATTGTCGCGACGCCCTGCCCGCCGCCGATACACATGGTGGCAAGGGCATATTTTTTACCTTCTCTATGCAGCAAAGAGGCTGCTTTCCCCGTAATCCGCGCGCCGGAGGTTCCAAGCGGATGGCCAAGGGCAATCGCGCCACCGTCCAGATTGACCTTGCTGATATCTGCGTCCAGTTGCTTCAAAACCGCCAGAGACTGCGCGGCAAAGGCCTCGTTCAGTTCAATGATATCAATATCAGAGAGTTTCAGCCCTGCCCGTTCCAACGCCTTGTGCGTTGCCGGAACCGGGCCATTACCCATCGTTTCCGCCTTACAACCGGCCACGGCCACAGATTTGATCCGTGCCAGTTTCGGCAGCTTATGTTTGTCCGCATACTCTTCCGAACACACCAGAACCGCCGCCGATCCGTCCGTTAAAGGAGAGGACGTGGCCGCCGTCACTGTCCCGTCTTTATCAAAAGCTGGCTTCAGTCCAGCCAGAGCCTCCTTCGTACTGTCCGCCCGGATCGTGCCGTCCTTGGTCACATCGCCAATCGCCACCAGTTCCAAATCGAATTTGCCGCTTTCGGCAGCTTTGGCCGCTTTCTGGTGGGAGCTCACGGCAAATTCTTCCTGCTCATCGCGGGAGATTTTATATTCTTTCGCCAGATTCTCCGCCGTTTCCCCCATGCTCATATACGCTTGCGGGTAGGTTTCGCCCAGCTTCGGATTCGGCATCGGGTTAAAGCCGCCCATCGGAATGCGCGTCATTGATTCGACCCCGGCACA
>CAKZKV010000215.1 GCA_937124505.1 uncultured Alphaproteobacteria bacterium | reverse complement strand
TCATGCGATGTGAGCGCCCCGGCCTCCGCCGCCGCAATACCCTCTTCTATTTTACGCACAACCTCTTCTTCCCGCGTCACAAATTCTTCCAGTGCTTTACTGCTGATGTAGGAAAGACTGCGATCTTCCCGAACGGCAACCTCCTCCATTCTGGCTTTCAAGGCTAGCGGAACACGGATCGAAATCACTTCTGTACCGGATGTATTCGACATGAATTAATTGTATACATGCGATTCTTTTTTTTCAATCTCTACAATCTGGCACGACCTTTGCAAAAATACATGTATGAATATATCCCCTTCGCTTTTACAGCAAAACAATGCCCTCGCCACAATGTCCCGGCAGGCAGGCACAGACGTTACCAATGCTATTTACACCGCCAGCCATAAAAGTGGCGTAGACTTTGGATATCTGCTCAAACAGGCAAAGGTAGAAAGTTCATTCGACACCGACGCACAGGCAAAAACCAGCAGCGCGCGCGGGCTGTACCAGTTCATCGAAAGCACCTGGCTGGACATGGTCAAAAAGCATGGCGAAAAGTACGGCATTGATACGCCACAAACGCGAAACAAGCTTCTTGCCTTGCGGGATGATCCAAAGATTTCCGCGCATATGGCGGCTGAATTTGCCGGAGAAAACCAGCGTTATCTGGAACAACAATGGGCCAGGGGAGAAAAAGAGATTGGCGCAACAGAACTCTATCTGGCGCATTTTATGGGTGCGGGCGGAGCGGCTTCTTTCCTGAAGGCCAGAGATGAAAACCCGCTGCAACCCGCGGCTGAATTATTTGACCGCGCTGCAAAAGCGAACCAATCCATCTTCTTTGATAAAGAAACAAAACGCGCCAAGACCTTGCAGGAGGTTTATGATTATTTTGACCAGAAATTTGCAGACGTCAAAAACACCACAGAGATGGCAGATGCCGAAGAAAAGGCAAACAACTTCTTTCCCCTTCACACATTTTCGGAAAAACTGGACCTGCTTTCTCAGGAACTAACGGAAAAACCGAAAGAAATGCTCTCCCTGTTTTCAAACATGCCAACCAACAAACAGTGGATTCACCTCAGCAGCGTGGATTTTGTATCGCTTCTGAAGGTGATTTAGGTTTACTTAATATGCAGATTGGGATTTTCCGCGTTTGTGATCACGCGGACAAAGTGGATCCGGCTGGTGTCCGCATAAGGCTCGACGCTGATATTCGTCCCGTCAACTTTTGAGACAACACCAACCGGAAGCCCGGCAGGATAACCGCCGCCGAACCCGGAGGTCAGGAGACGATCCCCCACCTTGAATTGTGTGTCTTCCGGCAGATGGGTAAGGAACGCCTCTTTCCCGTTCGTTCCTGCCACAATCGCGTGAACGTTGCTATGCTCAATCACAACAGGAATACGGGCGTTCAAATCCGTCAAAAGAAGAACGCGGGCACTGTGATCGCCGAGTTCCACAATACGCCCTAAAACCCCTTCTCCACTCAGGACAGGCTGCCCTTTTGCAAGGCCCTCCGTCTCTCCGGCGGCGATCATCAAACTTTTGGCATAAGCACTGGACGTATCCGACAGAATACGGGCGGTTTTATATTTCAACTCCGGCTTTAACTGCACGTTCAGCAGTGACTCTAGTGCCTGATTTTCAACCTGCAATGCCAGTGCGCGCTGATACCATTCCCGCAAGCGCTCATTTTCCTCACTCAAGCGGATATTTTCAGCCTTCATAGCAGCCAGCCCGGTCGCATCGCCAATCATGGAGGATGCCGTATCAAACGGACTGCGAATCGTCATTAAAAGTGGAGAGAACGCATCGCTTGCCGCCATCCGTGCGCTGGAGAGAAGGTTTGGGTTTACAACGGAGAGAAACATTAGAAGGGTAGAGATACACAAAAAGAAAATAGAGCCTGAAACAATCGGCATGTCGTTAAAAAATGCCGTTTGCGCCGTGCTTCTGATTTGCGTCCGCTTAACCAATCAAATACCCCGATGTAAAAAGTTATCTTTTTTAAGATTATCGTAACTATCTTAATATATAGGAAATATTGCGCAAGAAACAGAATCGATTTTTGTTTAATAATTTCCAATCAAGACAGAACGAAGTGCTTTTTTCTCTTCCAGAGCATGCCCTGTTCCAATTGCCACGCATGACAGCGGATCATCAGCGATCATCACGGCCAACCCTGTGGCATGCCTGAGGACATAATCCAGATTCTTGAGCATGGAACCGCCGCCAGTCATCACAATGCCTTTATCAACAATATCTGCAGCCAATTCCGGCGCCGTATGCTCAAGGGCTGTCTTGACTCCTTCAATAATCTGTCCAACGGGTTCCGCAAGGCTTTCCGCCACTTGCCGCTCTGTCACAACAATTTCTTTCGGTACGCCGTTCATCAGGTCGCGACCACGAATCTGCATGGATTTGCCTTCCCCATCCGCCGGAACACAGGCCGTACCGATTTCTTTCTTGATTCGTTCTGCCGTTCCTTCCCCAATCAGAAGGTTATGCACACGGCGGATATAGGCAATGATGGCCTCATCCATTTTATCGCCGCCCACACGCACAGAGCGCGCATAGACAATCCCGCCAAGGGAAATCACGGCGACCTCGGTTGTCCCGCCGCCGGTATCCACAACCTCCCCCTCAACAAAGACTGCGTCCTTCTCCAGC
>CAKZKV010000214.1 GCA_937124505.1 uncultured Alphaproteobacteria bacterium | reverse complement strand
CAGCCATTGCGTGCGGTGGTGGCCGGGGTAATTCTCGATCATGATCTGATACAAGAAATAAGCAGCTAACATGTCGTCTTTTCGTTGCGCCCTGCTGCGTTTTTCATCGGCGTACAACGCCACATATGCGCGGACCAGCTTGTCCACAGTGTAAGCGGGTGGAACCAGTTGCGCTTTTTCATACATATCCATGACCTTCCAAAGATAATTCCTGACCTCTTGATAAGCACCCTGTTGATAATATAGATAGCCCAGAAAATTATACCCATAAACAGGATCACCGCCTTTTTTGAGATAGGTTTCAATCTCTCTCATAGCTGTTTTGTACTGGTAATTACTTTCCACCGCCTGAATTGCGCGGTATTTATGCGGCAAAGGACTGTCCGGCTTCAGTCTTTGTGCCGCATCAAGATATGGATGAATATCTTGCGGCAGTAACGCCATGATCGTGCCCAGACGCCCTAGCTGCATTTGCGTATCAAAATCTTTTTTGTTATTTGATTTCAAAACTTTGTAGTGCGCAGCAAGAATAGACTCATTCTCCACTGTGTAAATATCTTCCGGATCTATCGGGATATCTTTACCCATCCCCCAATACGCGTAAGATGTCAGATTGATATAAGGGTGATCCGCACGTTCAATCATCCAGTTGGGTGCTTTACCGCGCACATTATATTTACGCGTGGAAACCATATCGTTTTTCCAGCCCGGCGGATTTTCCGTCCACATCAAAAAAACAGGATCATGATCCCACCCTTTTTGCCTGCCGAAAGAAATAACAGCATAAGGCCCTTCCACTTTGACCTCGAATTTGTTTTTGGCATAATCATTAATCCAGCCATAGTTGAGACTGTTCTGATCTCCGGTAATCAACTTGCTGGCATCGGTCAGAATATCAACATCCTTATACTTTCCTTCATCACGGAATTTGCTGATGATGATTTTCCAGGCTTCCTCCGGCGTCTGCGCCCCGCGCGCGAACTTGCTGCGCGAAGGCGCGGTCTTCCCGGCAAACTCGCCCGTATTGCGCACGGCACCCGCGCCCATGGACAGGAGTTTCTGGTCCATTTTCCGGATCGTTTGCGCAATATCCACGCCGCGATGCTTCACTTCCGCGCGGCGTTCGAATTCCTCAAGGATGGCGACAAGGCCGTGGCCGACGGTCCCGGTCTGCATATGGCCTTCGAGTTGCCTGTTTTCCGCATAGCCCGTAAACAGGTCGGTAAAAATATCTTCCACCGCCATCCCGACCTCAACCTTGACTGCATCCGTATCTTTCACCAGCAAAACCAGAACGCCCCGCCCATTAGAATCCTTACCAACTTGCCAGTTATTAAATAACTTGTTCGCAGCTTTTTGAATGCCTTCCGGTAATCCCGTTCCTTGGAGAGTTGGCAGTGTAACAATCAGGCTTTCAACCTGATATTGATCCCGAACACCGACCAGATAACGGTTAATCCCTTCCTCCTGCCCCCGGACAAGTCCTGCATAGTCGAGCAACAACTCGTCCTTAACACCGGGGCGTTTTTCGATACTGAAAACGCAGGCGGCGCTTTTGGTATCCCACCGCCAACCTTGATCAAGACAATGATCTACGGCTATGAAAGGCCGAATTACTTTCTTGTAAGCCAGCGATCCTCCTGCAAAAGCAAGAAGAGCTATAACAAAAGTTAGAATCTGACGTGGTTTTGTTATATTTGCGTTTTTTCTGTTTACCTTATCAGCCATTTACATTCCCCCTCTTTTATGTCCTGCCTTCAATATATTCAGATCAGACACAAGATCCAGGCGTTGCCAGTTACATTGCTGTTCGCGGCTGCCGACTTCGCGCCAACAGACATCAAATATATAACTCAGGCGCTGATGGCCGGGATCAATGGTAAATCCCCATGTCTTGTTAAACGAGAGACGTTCTCCGGGCTGCAGAACTCGACCCTGATTGCCGTAACGCCAGTAATCCTTGATGTCCCCCAGCCCGCTTGATCGCCCTGTCCCGACACTTGTCAGAATAACCGAGTCGATTTGCACCGGGCGGGCGCTGGTGTTGGTCATACCTGTGACAAATTCACTAAATCCATAAACTTTCGTCGATCCGACCATTGTTGTGTTTGTCGCATGGTACAGAGGCATGCGGGGTGAAAAATCCAGAAGAACTGGATTACCCGGCTTCGTCGGATCAGCATCCAGTTTTTTGAGAACTTGCTCCGTTTTCGCCGCTTCAGTTGTTTTCCCTTGCTGTTCCAGGGCCCACATCAGCCAGACAAGCACCTGCCGGTCATAAGCATTACGCCGAAGATATTGACGCATCATATCCTCAATCCTGTCATATTGCCTCATCTGCGCATACATACGGGCAATTACATCTACATCCCAGGGTCCCAGATGCCTGATATAGGGGAGAACAAGTTCAGGAAAATGCAAATACAGCGCACGCTCTACAAATGTTCCAACAAACAGCGGATCTGTCGGAGCGTTTTCTGCCGCTTCCTCGTAATACCGCAAGGCATCCACCGCAGCAAAAGCATTGCGGAACAACAACTCCGCCAGCATAAACCGGGACATCACATCAGTGCGGTTTTCCAGTGCGGCAATTGTTTTTTGCAGTTCCCCTTCCGGAACGGGAAGGGCTGCGATATTTTCATCCCGCCCTTTTTGCCCCAATCGTTTCAAAGCAAAATAATAGGGGGTATTTCTGTTTTGCAGGGCATATTTTCCACCACTGACAAAAAACAGGTTCTTGATCATCTCAACCTTGTCAATTTTCCAGACTCCGCCCGTTTTTTTCATTAAAATCGGACGATACCCGCTGACATCCACAGGCGGCAGCGCCACCGCATAATCTCCGTCCTGATAAATCGTTAAAGGCTCCGCCGCCAAAATCCCGCGTAAATCTGATTTTGCTTCATAAGGGGCAAAAGGATAACGCCGGTTCATTTCCTGTGATCCTTCCGTAAACAAGGGCAGATCAGGATCACCGATATAATCTCTCAAGGAATTTTTATATGCCTCAATCGTCTGTTCCGGGGAAGAAGACGGCGCATAAAGGGCCTGTTTATTGCGCGGAACCGGCTTTTTAAAGTCCGTATCCGTCGGGACATCGGATATCCCGGTCTTGGCCCCGCCGCCACCGGAATAAAGCAACTTCCGGGCCTGAAATTCCTCGGACTCCCGAAAGACCTCAGGCAGATTGAAATTGCCGTACACGGCCTGCTCCAACGCATAATCATTTAAATAACGCATCACATCCATCACGGCCATGCCGACGACCTGATAAGAGGCATAAGGTGCCAACTGGTTTCGGGCGAGGAGACCCGTCTGCGCATCTGTGAACAGACCTTCCAGAGAATAGGAAACTTCAATCCGCGCCGCGCCCTGTTCTGTATCAATCAGAATCAAAACACCGCCATTTGGCGCGGTTTTACCGATTTCCTTTTCCTTGAACAGTTTGTTCGCCAGCATGTTAATGTCCTGCCCGCTGCCCGGCAGTGTGATGATGTTAATCTCAATGCCCAGATTATCGCGCCAGCCTTCGGCCATGCGATCAAGGTGGTGGGTAAAAGCCCCAAGGATACCCGCCTGATCCTCGACATAAGGTGTAGAAACCTTCTGGCTCTCCTCCCCATTCCACTCAAAATACAGAGATGCTCCAGACTGTTTGACAGTATCGCCGCCAACACTCAAAAACCAAATCAGTACGCCCACCAGCAGTACTACAAGAAAAATAATTCTAATATCGCGGCGTTTCATAAACTGCTCCTGTATCCTTGTGAATATTGAATCCACGGAATGGCGGCAGGGCATCGGGAGATTGCGGCGCGTTGAAAATAATATGCCAGACATCGCCCTGATCCGTCACCTCCACCGGGTTTTCAATATCGATAACCTCGATGTTGTTTCGAGTAATAAAGACTTTAACAACTTCGATAGCGTTTGTTTTGTCGGAAAAGTCGACTTTAACAAAAGGCGCAGAGCGAAATTCCCATGTACCATCTTCCTGCCGGGAAATGCTGGCGGGGCCGATATCCGAACTCTCCAGCGCGATCCGGTCATTACTCTCCCAACGGATTGACCAGTTCATGCGAGATGACGCAGGCGTGATTTCCCTATAAAGCGTTTTTCCATCAGGCTTATTTTCGCTAATATTGACTATGACGCACAGATAACGGGTCGGATCGCTTTTATCGTGATTAATCTGCGCCGTGAGCCGTAGTGATTGATCCGGCGAGTCCAGCGATTTCACGATCCTGTTCTGATACGATTTGTAGTCACCATAAACAAAATCGACAGCAAGAAACATGAAGATAAGAAAAACCGGTACTCCCACAATAAGTACAATTTTTTTCATTTTCTTTTGCCCGCCTTATTTATATGCGGCAAAAGTGCCTGCTGACACTCATCAAGCTTTTGGATAAACCACGCAACTTCCTCGCTGTTTCCGTCCGGATCGGTATAACTGACTTTCAACAAGGGCTTGAAATAAGATTTTCCAAGAAAAAATTTCGGCGTGTCTATGCCCGTAATACTTGTCAGGGGAATAGAAATTTCCTTCATGGGAACAAAGCGGAAAAAATAAAGCTCGTCCGATGTCAGAACCAGCACCCCGTTGCCGCGGATTTGCCGCCCGCCGAGAGACTGCAGTCCAAAATAATTGGCCTTTTGATCTGCGAAGAGAATCTCTTTCCCGGTAAATCTTTCGTGGAGCTTTTTTCTGGCAATTTTGCGAGCCTTGACATATTGAATAAGCGTCATGACGAGAACCGCCAGTAACAGCAGAATGATGGCTCCCAAAATGAATAGAAATAGCGGATAAAATTCAGAACCTGCCGGTATAAGATAGCTTGTTGTAGCGCCCATAATTTTTTACTCCTTACTTGGTTTTAGTTTCATAAAAGGCAGTATCAAGATACCCAGTAGAAAAACAATGCTGCCGACAATAAAAAACTGATTCGCTATGGATTGGTGAAATCCTTGCCGTGCCAAAAGCTCCGGCGTAGGATCCAAAAGAGGAAATCCGGCAAAGCTAATGCTGTAAATAAAACCAAAGATAAGGATAAAAAACCCAACCAGCGCCATTCCTGTTACCTTTACAAATCTTTTCGTCATATTGATTTCTCTGTGTTTGATCGACCGCTCCAAAAAATCATAAAAAGACCACCCCATCCAAACAGCCCTGTTCCTAAAACCAGCACCAGCATCAAAAGGGTTGATCGATGGTCGTCCACAGTATATTTATAGATTATGTGAGGCTCGTGGTTTCCCGATGAGCCTACCCTGATCCATTCCGAAACCTGAACAGTCCCGTTCGTAGAAGGCCAGTTTTTGCTGCGTTCCCCCAATGCCCAGTTTTGTCCGCCCTGCCACATCAGAAAAAACGGCAGAATTGAGAAAATTCCGACAATCCCGTATACAAGTATTTTCGCGAACAACATCATCATCGGATTTTTATCCTGATCTGGTGCCAAATCATCTTTATCCATTATAAAAAATCCTCATTATGTTTGTATTGTAACCTATCCATAACAATGTTTTTTCCTTAAGCCAAATCTCCGTATTTGTTCTTAAAACTCCACCTTTACGCTCTTGTCCGTTCCTTCATCAGCCTTGAAATAGGCCTTGCGCTGGAACCCTCCCATATTGGCGATCAGGCTGGCGGGCATTTTGCGGATGGCGGCGTTATAGGCCCGTACGTTTTCATTAAAGTTCATCCGTGCGACATTAATCCGGTTTTCCGTGCCCTCAAGCTGGTCCTGCAGGGCCAGAAAGTTATCGGAGGAGCGCAGTTGCGGGTAGTTTTCCACCAGCCCGAACAGGTAGCTCATACGGCTCCCCACCTGTTGTTGCGCCACGGCCAAAGCCTTCATGTATGCCTCATCCCCCAGCTTGCCTTCCGCGCCCTGCGCCAGATTTTCCGCTTCATCCCGGCTTGCCAGCAAGTCGCCGATGGCTTTCTCCACAGCCGTCCCGGCAGAACGGTTTTCCGTGACATCGCTCAACACAGCGCGTTCATGCTCAACAAAACTTTGCACCGTCTTGACCAGGTTAGGAATTAAGTCCGTCCGGCGCTGATAATTGCTTTCCACCTGCGCCCAGCTTCCCATGACGGCCTCTTCCTTACTGACAAGGCCGTTATGCAGGACAACAAAAATTCCAATAATCGCCACCAGCGGCACAACCACCAGCAAGGCGGCTGAAATATTTGTTTTTGCGTTACTCATGTTTTATCTCCTGTCATTTTATCGTTTCAAAATAGTCGCAGCATTTTTAAAAAGTTCTGCCTTGCTTATCTGAGCATTATAATCAAGATCAAGCTGATCAAACTTTTCTTCGGAGCCTGTCAGAAACTCTTCCACATCGATCAACTGATCATGGTTCGCGTCACGTTCCTGAAAAACCTTTTTCTGACATGCTCTTTTACAAAACCGGTCCAGTTCGTCGTTGGTAATCACAAGATCCTCATCTGCATCCACATCAACAAAATCATACAGAATAAATGCCTGAAACTCATCCAGTGACAACGCGCAGTTACGGTCCTCATCAATGGCAGCGATTTTCGCATAACTCCAGCAGGTTCCCCAAACCCCAGCCTGCGCTGCTCCGGAAAGAACAATGGACAAAGTGATCCAAAGAATAAAAATCCAGAAAACGATAAATGCTGTAAATGTTGCCTTGTACATATGTCCCCTCTTTATATTCCCATCAACGCTAACCACAGCCTCTCAAAACTTCCATCAAAGTATGAAAAGGCCAATATTCCGAGCAGAAGCAGAATGACGAGTATGATGTAAATCAAAAATGTTCCCATCACGACTTCTAAAAAAATTTTCAGCGGCCCTTTACGTTCTTTTTTTTCTGTTTTTTCCATGCTCAAACCATAATCCTGTTAAATGTTATGAGACATTCAACTCAATTTGCCCGGCTGTACTGGCCGCGACCGTACTTTCAAAATGAGGACGTCCCCGGAACCCACCCATGGCGGCCACCAGATTGCCCGGCATCTTGCCAATGGCGCGGTTATAATCGCGTGTGGCGTCATTGTAGTAAATCCGCGCGGCGTTAATCTGGCTTTCAATATCTTCCAGTTGCTTCTGTAACAATGTGACATTTTCCGACGCTTTCAGGTCAGGATAGTTTTCCATCACGGCAAACAGCTTGCCAACAGCCTTGTCCTGAACCGCCATCGCTGCCAAATCTGCTGCCTCGTACATATCCTGCCCACGTGCCGTTCCCAGATTTTCAAGTGCTTCCGCCAGATCTCCAGCTTCAGCACGGGCCTGCGTCACTTCGTTTTGTACGTTTTGCTCCAATCCCATATAGCGGCGTACGGCCTCTGCCAGATTAGGCAATAAATCGGCGCGTTTCTGATAACTGGATTCCACATGCGCCCATGAGGCAAGCATTTCCTCTTCCAGAGACACGAAGCGGTTATGGATGAAGGGCATGTACCCGATAAAGGCCGCGATCAGAGGCAACCCCAATATCACAAGCGCCATAAATGTGGACAGAGATCCCCTCACACCGCCCGTAGCGCCTGCCTGATTCAGACTCTCGCTGACATCCTGCACCACCTGCGCGCTCTGTTCACTATTCGCACCTGAAAATAAAAGAATAGTCAGCAAAAAAACGACAACGATTCCAACCCCACCGGCAATCATTCCCGTGGGCAGCTTGCGATGCGCAGGCTTCTTGACAGACGGCGCAACCTTAAGAATATTTTCCTGTAAGTTTTTTGCCTGCTCCGCCGTAATCACGCCATTGGACAGCATTTTTTCCAGTCGTTCCTTATAGCTCATTGTTCATCTCCTTAATCAGTCTCATACCTTCTTCCGCCTTGATCTCGCCCTTCTCAATCCGGTCGAGAATGACATGAATTTCTTCTTCATCGCGCTTTTGAAGCGTTGATAATTCTGCGATCATGTCATCTATGCGCTTGCGCAATGTCGGATAACTGATATCCATGTCCGCAGACAGGTCTTTCAGGTTTCCACCAAATAAAATAAAAGACTCTGCCAGTTCCTGAGAATTTTTTGATAATCTTGCCAAACGGGGCATCCTGAACTCTCCTTCCATTTTGATCCCGCACTCACCACACGCAAGCCGGACGGGGGTTAAGGGATGGCTACAAGCCGGACAATTTTTCATCTCACATCTCCTGATAATTTTATTATATACATAAAAATTAATTATTTTCAATATTTTTTTAAAATAATTAAAAATCATGATTATAAACTTTAATTTTATTTAGTACTTTGTGTCTTGATGGTGTTTAAATCGAATGTTTTTATAAATCTCTGATCCGATTAGAAGCGGCAACGCCAGTGCAATGATAAGCCCCCAGTCTTTCAAAGACAATGGGGTCGTCCCCAGAACGTCCTGCAGGAAAGGGGTATAAACAGCCAATAGCTGTAAACCGACCATAGAGATAATCGCAATCATCAGCCAGGGATTTGAGAACCATCCGATATGGGAGAGCGGCGCTTGCAGGCTGCGGAAATTGAGGGTATGCAGATTGGCCATCATCACCATCCCCGTAAAAGCAGCCGTATTTGCCAGCACATAATCACTATGATCCAGATAGAAGATAAACAGGCCGAGCGTGACTAGCGCGATATAGGCGCTCAGAACGCCGAGCGTTACAAAACTGCCTTTATCAAGAATGGGCTGCGTGATCGGGCGCGGCGTCTCCTCCATGATTTCGCCCTCCGCCTTTTCCACACTTAAAGACAGGGCCGTCACACTATCCGTCACCAGATTGACCCAAAGAATCTGGATCGGCAGCAGAATCAACGGCAGCCCCAGAATAATATTCATAAAGATCGCCATGGTTTCCCCGACATTCGAGGACGTCAGGTAATGTACAAACTTGCGGATATTGGCATATTGCTTGCGCCCCTCCTCAATCGCCCCGACAATCGAGGCAAAATTATCATCGGTCAGCACCATGTCCGCCGCGCCTTTAGCCACATCGGTTCCGCGAATACCCATGGCAATCCCGATATCCGCCTGTTTCAGGGCCGGGGCATCATTGACCCCGTCCCCCGTCATGGCAACCAGATGGTCCTGCTCCTGCAAGAGTTTTACGATACGGTATTTATCTTCCGGGACGGAGCGCGCAAAGATAACGTCTTTTTCCAAAACACGACCTACGTCTTCATCACTCA
>CAKZKV010000213.1 GCA_937124505.1 uncultured Alphaproteobacteria bacterium | reverse complement strand
GATCTTGCGGCGCTACGACTTGTTGAACTGTGCCTGTGCGAGACGAAGTATATAAATAAACAGTATCGCCTGCTTCAAATTGTGCTCCAATATCATCCTCTTTCATTATTTTTCTCCTGATTTATAATTTGAGTTATCTCTCAAATTACGGGCATCATACGCCCGTCATTTTTTTTATGTCAACGATAATCGGTATAGGTTTTTACGATTTTTCCGGATAATTCAGGTATGGGATTTTAATTATCTTCCAGTGGATCGGGCCACTCATGAATTTTTCGCAGCAATGTTGATCAGATCCATTGTGTCCATGACTGTTGAGCCTTTCTATCGAATTGAGGTTAAGTGTCCTATTCTAAAGTCGAACAACTATAGCAGGACATAAATAAATCGTATCCATCACGTCCTCAGGTGTGATCGTCACCGTCATTAAAGTCGGATGGAAGCTATGTTCCGGGAACAGCGCTATAAAATCTTTTATAACATGCCTGTTTCCGTTTCGTTTTTGACAATGCCTTTCCAACCAGTCCTGCGTATTTAGAGCCTGAGAATACCGTGGTGGAAACTTAAAGGCAAGTGTCACATCAGGCAAAAAGCCTTTTTCCGGGTGAAGGCGCAAGGCAATCCCGAAGGGCAAATTTTTGGCTTCTGCGGCAGTATGCGGCCCCGGAAAATCCCCTCCTTTTTCAAGTCCGTACGCATCCAGAACCCTGCGCACCAGATCTTCACGCCATCCCTCAAATTCCCAGTAAAGTTTAAAACCATACGCGCCGTCCCTTCTCAGCCCCAGCCCAAATTCCTGCAAATTCCCCTCTTCATTCAGAAATTCCGGGTAATCGTGCCCTTTCATATCAAGGTCTGCCATAAGTATCTGTACTTTTTCCTGAGATGAAGTGTCCGTTTTACCCAACAACCCCGCATTAAAATATGCTTTCAGGATAAAGCTGTCCGGGTCGTCTTGTTTAACCTCACACCCCAGCCAGCATAAAAACCGCGGATCGTCCAGAAACCATGCCCGGTCAGGAAATTCATTAAGAAAAGGCATAAACCTTTCCAAAATTGAAGAGGCTTTTTCGCCCAAGGTACTGCCAACCCTGGAAAGATGTGCTAATTGCGTGCGCAACCGTTCCTGCGGTGGAAGATAAAGGTCCCCGCACTCACAGGCAAAGCGAACAGAAGGAGAAGAGTCTTGTAAGCGCAATGAAAATTCCAGCGGCATGCCATCCGCCAGAACAGACCGTAAGTGATCGTACGGCATTTCCAAAGCATCCGCCGCAACCAAATCCAGCAGGGGACGAACCGTCCGATGAACCCCTCTGAACAATTCGGTGCCCAGAGCAGCCGGTTTATGAACTGTTGCAGGAAATGCCTGCGATATATTCCCGGCCTCTATCCGGCTTCCGCATGCATAATAAGCGGCGCAAAAGCGGATGATCTGCGCCAGCGTAAAAATGCCATGTGCGTCCAGCGCATAGTCATCCCCCTGCCCTCTCGATACCATGGCCGCAGGTGCCTGCAGATAGGCACCGGGTCGTAAGGGCTCTTCTGAATAAAGGCAGGGAAGCCGGTGCAAATGCTCATTTACGCGCTCCACCTCTCCCAATAAACAATAAGCCTGCAAAAGACAGGCGATATCGAACTGAGTGGCTTCTGGCGCTGGCATTGGCAAATCCCGATCAGGCCGCACCCCGGCGCGCGCCGCCAGTTCAATCATGCTTAACGTCGGATAGGCGTTATGCGTCCACCAAATCCCGCTCCAGTCCCCGATTTTCCGCTGACGACGCCGCAGATTTTTGTCCCACAACAACTCTAACTCATCTCTATTCAGGTGCCCCGTATCAAACAAAGCGCACGCCGCCGCCGCAGATATTTCCGGCATGGGATGCCCCCACCGATCCCGCGGATTGTCTCGCAAATATGTCGCATATCCCTCTTCCGGATTACCGTGCCGCTTGAGAAACCCTGCCGCCCCTTTGGGGATGTCCAGCCGCGCCGCCTTGAAAAAGCGCAGCGCAATGCAGGTGGAATCGGCATCGGGCTGCACCCTCGCATTATACCCCCATCCCCCCGCCGGATGACGGTGTTCCTGCAAAAAATCAGCAGTTTTATCTATGGCGCGGCGCGCATCATGTTGACCTTCCTCCCCCAGATACGGGAGAAGTTCGGCGAGAGCCAACCCGGCATAGGCGCTCACCCACTGATCGGAGGAACCATGTATTGTGAAATCTTTCCAGTATCCGCACGGATGCTGCAAGCCCATCAGCCGCGCCGCCAGATGCTCCATCATCCTCATGTGGGATCGGTATCTGAATCAGCAGGCGGCAACGTCGGGAACACGAAAATCCGCCCCCCCTGCCCGGAGACACTCGCCGTCCAGTCCATCATACGGTCATTCAAGATCGTCTGGGTTTTATAACTGTATTCCAGAAAATCCACGCCGCCCTCCATCTCGATAATCTCACTTAATGAAGGTGAGAATTTAACGGTCTGTTCGGGGCTATCCGGCGTCAGTGTCAGCGTCATCGGCGCTTTCCCTTCACGCTCAATCATGACATTTACAGCGAAAACACGCTCCATGCCCGCAGGCAGGCTGTCCATCATAAAGGGAGGAACCTGAATAGTCAGATCCCAGCTCATCCCGCCCGGCGGAACAAGATCATGCGTTTGACGCAGCGCATCTTTCGGGTCAATTTCCATCTGGTATCCGGCCAGAACCATATCAATACTGTTCCAGAGACTGCTCTCCAGTTCCGGCTTGAGATTAATCTCCAGTTCGACCTGATCTCCCGCAGCAATCGACACAGGCAAAGGCTGTTTTAAAGTGGTGCGGAACATGTTCAGCGGCACCGGGGAATTCATGTCACGGTAAAGCAGATGCGGCAGTGCGCTGGAAAAAGAAAGGTCATGGCCACCTTCATTGCGCACAAGAACTCTGGCGGGATTTTCTTCGGAATCATCTTCCGGCGCGGTAAAACGTAACTGCGGATTGGCAATATCCTTTAGCCTGAGCGAGAACGGCACGGTCACGCTCTCTATGTTCTCAAGAACATTTGTGCTGTCGTCTGCATCTTCGTCATCGGCACTATGTTCATCCTGCTCATTTAAAAATACGGTCATCGTACCCGCAATACCAACGGGGCCTTCCAGAAGGCTGGTCACAAATTTATAGAATTCCAGCGTCACATCCAGATCAAGAGAGAGCACAGACGCGAAATTAATCTGGGCGTCCTGAATATCGTTCAGACTGGTCACGCCTTCGGAAAACTGCGTATTGATTTTCAGGGATACACGCGCTGAAAAATTTGTAATCAGTTCAGGATACATAAAGGCAGATGGATTTGCGATCGTCAGAAAATCCCGCAGTCCCGCAACTTTTTCCAGATCGTACCAGGGCGTGACCATCAGACGTAATCTTACACGCGGCTCATCTTCTTCATCCATATACAAAACAGGAGAAATATCCGGCAGAAGTGTGTCCGGATTGTAGCGCAGGCGCAAGGCATGCGGCATCATGTAAATCCGGTTGGGAAACGAAGCCGGTGCAAATGTGCCAAATTCTGTATGCTGCCAGCGATCAGCGAATTCGTGTGCATCCACCGGCCCGGTCTGAAGGGCCGCAAAAATATGTTGTTCATTATCCGCCTGCCCGGTAAAGCCAAACATGATTTTCTGATCAAGATGTTTGCTGCGCTCGACCGTTTCATTTGCTGCAACGTCTTCTCCCTTTTCCTTGTCTTTTAATTTTTTGATCAATTCCGGATTAAGCTTGAATTTCTCAACAGCCATTTTGTCAGTTCGCACGGTTTCCAACGCTCTGGCCGTAGTTTCGGCAGGGAGGGCACGAAACATTTTCAATGGCTGCGCCAGCGTGAACGTACGGCTTGTTGCTGCTGGCTGGGTCGGCATGACGGTATGCGCAAGAACATGCGTTCTTGTCAGCGGTATGGGAATGGTGTGCAGCGTTGCACCTCCCCTTCCACCGGAACTTGTCGTTCCCGGCGAGGTTTCGGGTTTTTTCTGTACCTGATACTTCAGGGAAGAGTTGATCTTGATACACATGCCGGATTGCAGGTCTTTCATGCCCGCGACCAGCGCGTCCAGCTTGTCTCCCGGCACAGGGAGGAGGAAACGGTAGCCGGACGTCCCGTTTTCATTAAAATAGCTAGGCGCCGGCAGATCAAACAACCCATCGTTCCAGACCAGAACAGACGATTCAATGGTTGGAATCAATACTCTGGCATCTTCCCGCATATTATCCGGCTTTTTAAGCGCCAGTTGTACCCGCAGGGAGACGGAGCCATCCGTGTCCCGCAGGAACTGCACGGCTTTTGCGCCTTCCGGCAATCCTGCCCCATCGGCCAGATCAATCTCCAGTTCAGGCAAATACCAGAATGCACCATGAATGTCCTTATAGCCCCTTCCCAAACGTTTCGGTTCCTGATTATGGGGAAAAACGACCATGAATGTGGACATCGCCAGAAACTTTGTTGTCTTCAACATCGTCGCTTGCGGATTGACCACATACCCGTGAATCGGATTGAAACTGTTCTTTTGAATATCCCCACTTTTT
>CAKZKV010000212.1 GCA_937124505.1 uncultured Alphaproteobacteria bacterium | reverse complement strand
AGGGCAGTACAAACAGAATGGCAATTGAGCCAAACATGGCCAAAACACCGAGAAGTTTTGCGGTAATGCCAATCAATTCCAGAAATCCAAGCGGCATAAACAGACCTTCATAAATCATGGAGCGCAAAATCGCATAAAATGGCAGGAAGTACCATTCCGGCACAACATGTGGCGGGGTCAGAACCGGGTTATATGCGGCAAAGTGATCCGGATGGGTCAGCAATAACGGTGCATAAAAGACCAGATATGCATAGACGATCAGGAAGACACCAAGACCGAAAACATCCTTTGTTGTGTAATACGGGTGAAACGGAACGGTATCCTGCGGGCCTTTCGGCTCAATCCCTGTCGGGTTGTTTGAACCTGTAATGTGCAACGCCACGACATGTAAAAAGACCACACCGACAATCACAAACGGCAACAGGTAATGCAGCACAAAGAAGCGGTTCACCGTTTCATTACTGACGCAGTAATTCCCCTGAATCAGCGTACGCAGGTCTTCGCCAACAAAAGGAATGGCCGTAAAAAGATTCAGAATCACGTTTGCGGCCCACCCGCCCATTTGTGACATCGTCATGGAATACCCCATAAACGCAGTCGCCATCATCAGCAAAAAGATAATGACGCCGATAATCCACAAAAGCTCACGCGGGTTTTTGTAGGAACCGTAATACATGCCACGATACATATGGATATAAACGGCAATAAAGAACATGGACGCGCCGTTCATGTGGATGTAGCGCATCAACCAGCCCCAGTTGACATCCCGCATGATACGCTCAATAGAAGGAAAGGCCCCGTCAATTTGCGGGTTAAAATGCATCGCAAGAAACAAACCTGACACGATCATCGTAATCAGCATGAAGAAGGCCAGCGCCCCGAAATTCCAGAAATAATTAAAGTTTTTCGGAGTCGGAAACGTCCCGTACTCCCGCTTCATCAGCGTAAAAAGCGGAAGACGTTCGTCAATCCAGTCCACTACCTTGTTATCAAATTTTACGCGCTCTCCGCCTGCCATGTCGTTATCCTATTTTTACCAGTGTATCGCTGACGAACTCATATGGGGGTACAACCAGATTTTTTGGGGCAGGCCCTTTTCTGATCCGCCCGGATGTATCATAGTGTGAGCCGTGACAGGGGCAGAACCAGCCGTCATAATCGCCTCTTTGATCCGTTGGCTTTTGCCCGCCCGGAACACAGCCAAGGTGCGTACAAATCCCCACCAGAATCAACCATTCCGGTCTTTGAATACGGTCTTCATCACTTTGCGGATCCCGCAATGAGGAGACATCAACCTCTTCGGCTTCCTGTATTTCCTTTTGCGTGCGGCGGCGAACGAAAACCGGCTTTCCGCGCCACATCACCGTAATGGACTGACCAACCTCAACAGGCGCAAGATTGACTTCCGTTGTCGCCAGAGCCCGTGCATCGGCGCCCGGGGTCATGGAACTGATGAATGGCCAGGCAGCAGAAGCTACACCGACGCCACCAAACATGCCGGCCGTCAGATAAAGAAAATTACGGCGACCTTTGCCATCTTGATCGTTATTATCTTTTTGAGTCATTTAAAGTAAATTCGGTTTTTGTTTGTATTATGACGGTATATCCTGCCCTAAAACAAGACCTAAATCACAAGAATTTTTGACTTTTTTTCAGGACGTGACATAAAAGCATTCATGTCTCTTCATCTTGCCCTGTACCAGCCTGATATCCCTCAAAATGTGGGGGCTGCGATTCGTTTATGCGCCTGTCTGGGGTTTTCACTGGATATTATTGAACCCTGCGCTTTTCCATGGAAAGAGAGCGAATTCCGGCGCACGGCCATGGATTACAAGGAAATCGCGAACATCACCCGCCATAGCTCCTGGGCAGCTTTTCAGGACGCATATCCCGGGCAACGCCGCCTCCTGATGACCACAAAAGGGGCGAAAAACCTATATAACGTCACTTTTCAGGACGGGGATATTCTCCTGATGGGACGCGAAAGCGCCGGTGTTCCTGATGATGTACACACTGCTGTCAATGACCGACTTCTCATTCCCATGAGC
Source organism: uncultured Alphaproteobacteria bacterium (assembly GCA_937124505.1). Lineage (GTDB taxonomy): Bacteria > Pseudomonadota > Alphaproteobacteria > Micavibrionales > Micavibrionaceae > JACKIP01. The sequence continues at coordinate 4,206 of CAKZKV010000212.1, read as the reverse complement.
GGAACCGCAAGGTCCTTAAACATCGTCAATGCCGCCGCGATTGCCTGCGGAGAAATTACCCGGCAGGTTCGCTTTACCTGAATTCCGCCAGGAATTTTCAGGCATTGTTTGGCCTTTTAAGGTTTGTAACGGTATAATTGATTGATAAAGTATAAGTTAAAGGCTCAAATATGTTTCGTTGCATCTATCTGTTGTTCTTCATGATTTTACCAACCGTCTCTTTCGCGGAAGACATGGATATACTGCCCTATACCGCATCCAAGGACATGGTTTTTCAATTACCTCCGACAGATCAGATTGATCCTGAAATCATCAAAGAAGCTATGGAAGTCGGCAGGAGATGCCAAAACCATAAAAGCGGATACCTGAACAAGGACTGTGAATGCTATGCAAAAGCATATGTACAGGAGCGGCTAAAAGACCGACGGTACACGCCGACATGGCTGGAAAACAAACTTGTTAATGTCTGTTATGATGAAAACGAACTTGCCTCATATTTTCAGTCCCGCCAAAACTGCCAACCTCCGGGCTCAGACAGCGACGCACAAAAAAAGTTTTGTCAGTGCTATGCGGCAGAAGCATTGTTCATTTATCGCACCACCGTCACACCTTATGGTTCTGTTATTTCAGAACGTCTGAAACAAGCGCATAAGGAATGTATAGAAAGTATATTTGGCACCGTGAAAATCCCAGACTATTCGGGCAGAAATTCTCGCAGGGGACATCCGCGTTAAATTTTGTTCAGGACATGCCTCTGGATACGCCACTGATACGAAATGCCGCTTTGGGAGCCGGTAATGTTGCCATCCCACCAAGCTTGTAAGTCATAGTTCTAAGATAGTGGCATAATTCCGATCTGTCTTTCAGATGCTCCAGCTTCAGAAAAGGCACAGGGGTTCCAATCCGCACACCGATCGTCCAGCCGATTTTATCTGCAACTTCCTTAAAAATCAGGGCCAGGCGCAAAGTCTGGGAACACAGGCTTGCCCATTGAAATAAACGACTGTTCTGACCCTCAAAAAAAACCGGAACCACTGTCGCCTGTGAAGACTGCACAAGAGCGGCAACAAAGGTTTGCCACTGCGTATCCTGTGCCACTTTGTCTTTCCATGAAGAGATTGTCGAAACCCCACCAGCCGGGAATACGGCAATCGCACCGCCATTTTTCAAAAGCTCACGGGCCGCCTTTCTGGTTTCCAGGTTCTTTTCAAGGGCGGCTTCAGTGCCCGAGAAATCAACTTCCAGCAAGTAATCCTTTGTTTCTTCGGCCTGACACAATACAGAATTGGTCAGCACTTTATAATCCGTGCGCACTTTACTCATCAGCATATTCAGGATCAATCCGTCCAACACGCCGTAAGGGTGGTTGGCGACAACAACCAGCGCCCCCGACTTGGGGATTTCATCAAGTTTTTTGCGGTCATATTGAACGCTCAGATCAAGCTTACGAACAGCGGCATCCCAGAAAGTCTCACCCGCACGCCGGTTTTCCAGTTGATATTCATTATAAAGACGCCAGATCTTCCACTTTCCGGTGAGGTGCTCAATCAGGCGAATAAAAAGCCTTTGAAAAAAATTGTGATCATCTGAGGCATATGTAAACGATTTCTTGTCAACCATTTCTATTTTTTGTTCGCTTTCATCAAAATCCAGCCCTCCTCTTCTATTTTTATTATAATAGAGAGAAACAGGAAGTACGAAAAGAATTATGCTGCAAAGCCTATAAACCCGGGATTAGTGGGCACTCATCAGGACAGACATGTTGATAACAAAGAGAACCGTTGCAAAAATAAGAATGCGTGAAGATTTTTTCTTTTTAGGTTCGCACGGCTCATGATGACATCCGGAATGATTACAATCCAAACGTTCGCTTATAATATGCAACGTCCAACCGACAAACAGGACAACCCCGGAAAAAATCAGAACCGGCTCTTCCCAGGCATGAAGCATCTCATGAAACTCAACCAGTCCGAGCGGAATGACAGAGGCCACACCAAGCCCCACCAGCATGCTGAAAATACTGAAAACAAGAGGAATTCCGCAGCAAAAGATATGGGATAGCGCAGAGACAATGACCGCAGAAGCGAGAAAAGACTGAATTTTTTGCATGAAAAACATTTAATCGCTTTTTATGCAGAAATCAATCCTTTCATTTTCTTTCAGGGGCGGCGTTCCGCAAAAAAGAAAAAATCAGGGCTGATCGCCAGAGCATGAAGATGGTCTATGTATTGATCCCGGAAGCGGTAAAGGGCGATGAAGCGCCCCAACATAACAGCCGCCTGATTATCCCAGCGGTTATCATTGGCAAAAATAGGCTCATACGACAAAAAACCTGAATCCATATATTTATTTTAGCACAAACCTCTTTTCCGTTTCCAAAAAAAGACGTATAAATCCTTATATGGCCAATGAAGATTTCTTATTAGATTATCTCCCTATTCTTGTTTTTCTGATCATTGCTTCGGGATTGTCCGTTGTGATGATTGCGGCTTCATTATTGGCGGGAAAAAGAAATCCGGACAAGAACAAACTCGCCGCCTATGAATGCGGCTTTGATGCCTTTGACGATGCGCGCAGCCGATTCGATGTGCGCTTTTACCTGGTTGCCATTTTATTCATTATATTTGACCTTGAAATCGCGTTTCTGTTCCCTTGGGCCATCACACTGGGCGATATTGGTTTATACGGCTTTGTTTCCATGATGATTTTTCTGGGCGTGTTGACCGTCGGCTTTATTTATGAATGGAACAAGGGCGCTCTTGATTGGGAATAATCCTGTTAACCGATAACTAATAACCAAACATGACACACGACCGTAAAAATATTATCGCCCCGGACTACGACTTTCAGACGCACATCCCGACGATTGCGCCGCAGCACCAGAACATTGTTCCGGCGGCCATGTCCAAACATATCAAAGAAAAAGGCTTTCTTCTGACCTCTGCTGACGCCTTGTTTGACTGGGCCAGAACCGGGTCAATCTGGCCCATGACATTTGGCCTCGCCTGCTGCGCGGTGGAAATGATTCACTCCTACATGAGCCGTTATGACCTGGACCGTTTTGGCATGATTCCGCGCCCTTCTCCGCGTCAATCGGACGTCATGATTGTGGCGGGCACATTGACCAATAAAATGGCCCCTGCGCTACGCCGGGTTTATGACCAGATGCCCGAACCGCGCTGGGTCATTTCCATGGGGTCTTGCGCCAATGGCGGCGGATATTACCATTACAGTTACTCCGTCGTGCGCGGCTGCGACCGGATCGTACCGGTTGATATTTACGTTCCCGGCTGTCCGCCCACCGCCGAAGCCCTCGTTTATGGCCTTCTGCAACTGCAAAAAAAGATGCAGCGCGAAGATACCAGAATAGCGCGATAAAAAAAGCCTCTCTGATATCATCACAAAGAGGCTTTTACATGTTCTCAATCAAAGGTTGATACGTAACGTTATTTATTCAATCCAAATATATCTTCACAAGAAGCTGGGCCGGTTTCTTCTGTATTCAAAATACCATTATTCAGCCCTGTTACAGTAACACCATCTTCATAACTACTTGTCGTAAGGCCACAAAATGCATTTCCTGCTGCATCTTTAATCGTGACAGGTTTTCTACCGTCAACAGTCAGGGCAAAGGCGCCATCTTCAGAAGGTTTAAATCCTATCTTCCCAACTGTATCAGGAATGACAGATATTCCGTCCGCCTCATTCAGTTTTGTCCAAGCCGCCCATTCCTGAGCTTCACAAGCATCCAAGCCTGGCAAGTGGGAATAATCTTCAACATCGTCACTCGTTACTTGCCCATCATCAAAAGCCGTGCCGGCAAAAGGCCCCATTGGTTCTTCCACTTCAACACTAGCTGCTATTTCAAATCCGCTTACACCGTCTTGTTTCTTAACATCTGCAAGCTCCATAGGGGTTCCGTCCGGATTCAGAAAAAGTTTGTCATCCAGACCACGAACACTTGGTCCATCATTAAAACCACTTGATGAAGTTCCTAAAACAGTAGCACCATCTGTTGTTTCTGCGACAAACAGAGTACGTCCATTATATGTGACGGGCTTTCCGGCATCATTTTTGACAATTTCGTAAGATTCTATTTCTCTGTTATCTATAATTCCGTCCGCATAGGTCGCTTCCGGTTCTGCTGCTGGTTGTAACGCACTAATATCTAAATCTAAAGCATTCGCTTGAGCTGTAAACACAGTT
>CAKZKV010000211.1 GCA_937124505.1 uncultured Alphaproteobacteria bacterium | reverse complement strand
TCGATTGTGACATGGCTACTCCGGGCGGCTATCACGGCGCTGTCCGTGTCAGAAACGAGCAATGCCGGGTCACCGTCACCATAGGAGGTAATCAAGATAGGATTATCTTCCAATCCGTGATCATCCACGATAAACAATGTGTCATTGAATACCGACCCGGCCTCCAGAAGAATCCTGTCCCCGGCAGAAAGGCCCAAGTGATCCAGCATTGAAAGGCTTTGCCATGCTGTGTCCTGAGACAAGCCCGTTGCACTATCAGAGCCGTACCGGCTGCTAACATAATAATCTGTCATGAAATTTCTCCCGGCTTAGGCCTTATATTAGCAAGCTATGATTTAAGGGGGTGTAAATTTTATGTAAAATTGAATGTGTTTCATGAGCGAAGGGCGTAAAGCGCAATGGCCGCGGCATTGGAGACGTTGATACTGGGCATTGGCCCTGTCATCTCCAACCGGGCCAGTAGATCACAGTGACCCGCTACGTTTGGGCGCAGGCCCGGCCCTTCCGCCCCCATGACAAGGGCAATCTTCTTATGGTCTTTCACGTCACTGATTTCTTTTTCGCCGCGTTCATCAAGACCAATGACCATCCATCCCTGTTCCTGTAGCTGTTCAATTGCGCGGGACAGGTTGGTTTCAAAAACGACCGGAACATGCTCCAGCGCGCCGCAGGCCGTCTTGGCCAGAACGCCGTCCATACCCGGTGCATGCTTACGTTGCAAAATCATGCCACAGGCACCGAAGGCGCAGGCAGAGCGCAAAATTGCCCCAACATTATGCGGGTCCGTGACCTGATCCAGAATGAGAAGGACGGATTTTTTAGCCTGTTCGGCCTGAATCGTTACATCACTCAGGAAAACTTCCGGTAAAGCCTCCGCCATCACTGCGATTCCCTGATGGACGGCCCCGCCGGTTATTTTATCCAGTTCTTTTTTCGATACGGAGGTTGGGGCAGGGCGTTTAACGCCTTGCACGGCCTGAAAGGAGGCAAAATCACGATAGGCATTTTCCGTGACATAAATGGCCTGAATCGTACGGTTTGTATTCGTCCACGCCGCCTTGACGGCATGGGTTCCCCAAATATTTGCTTTTAATTTCGACATTCCTGGAATCTCTTGTTGACTTGTTCCCGCAAAGTATTTTAATTTCTGGCGTCTAGCAACTCTTTACTGTCATCCAAAAACTGGTGGGGTGGCCGAGTGGTTAAAGGCAGCAGACTGTAAATCTGCCCGCATTGCGTACGTAGGTTCGAATCCTACCCCCACCACCATTTAATTTACAACCCGCCCCGCTTGGTGGGTTTTTCTGTGCCCGAATGCCCAGTTTTTACGCCCTTTCCAGATGTTCTTTGAGTACTGTTAGAGTGAAAAATTGCCGGAAATCTCTCTCAATTCTCACATTCTCTCACGGCTTTGAGCACGAAACGAATTTTCAGTGCTCAAGTTAACGCTTTGTAATAGAACGATTTTCAGAAATGTATTTTTGCATCCTGTAAATGGTTGGCTTCATAGCACTTTTCAAACTTCTCAAATTTTTTTCTCATCGCATCGTCGTTTTTAGATCCGCTCGCATACCAGCCTTATGAGGAACAATTCATAAGGAGTAAAAATCATGCGAACCAGCACAAAAAATCCTGCCGATATGAGCAGTGAACAACGCATAGCAGAAATAGCAGCTATTCTGGCCAGGGGGCTGTCCCGATCCAAAAACAATCAACAAAAACAAGGTATTGAGAGAAGTTTGACTGGACTTCCAAGTGCTTCGAAGCATTCATGTTCTCACGCAAAAGCTCTAAAATAAGTGAGTACATGAGATGGAAATTAATATGCTGAAAGAATATGCGGCTCTTGAGGAGATGAGCGTTAAAGAGCTTCTGGGAACGTGGCCGCGCTATTTTGATAATCCCCCTAAGAACAGAACAAACAAAAAATATCTGGTGAGCGAATTGATTTACCGGATACAGGAACTGGCTTATGGCGGATTGACCAAATTAACGATTGATCGGCTGGAAGCGCTGGCGGAAAGCAAGAGCCTAAACAAGCCGACATACGAAAACACGCGCCTCGCAATTGGGACAAAGCTGGTTCGAGAGGTCAAAGGCGTAGAGCATCATGTCACAGTTTTAGAAGATGGTTATGAGTATCAGGGCGTAAAATACAAAAGCCTCTCCGGTGCCGCCTTTGCAATTACGGGAACGCGCTGGAACGGGAATGCCTTCTTTGGCCTCGGCGGCTCCGCCAGCGCCCGTCCATATCAAAAATCAAGGAGGCATAATTAATGACAGAAAAAAAGATTCTGCGCTGCGCGGTCTATACGCGAAAATCCACTGAAGAAGGTCTGGACATGGAATACAACACGCTGGATGCCCAGCGCGAAGCCGGGGAGAAATATATCGAAGCCATGCGCCATGAGGGCTGGCGGATCATGCCGGAGCAATACAATGATGGTGGGTACTCCGGTGGGAATATGGATCGTCCAGGCCTTCAAAAACTCATGGCCGATATTGAGGCTGGCCGCGTTGATGTCGTGGTGGTTTACAAAATTGATCGCCTTTCACGCTCGTTGGCTGATTTTGCGAAGATGGTAGAGATTTTTGATAAGCACGACACCAGCTTTGTATCTGTGACCCAGCATTTTAACACCAAAGATTCCATGGGGCGGTTGACGCTCAATATCCTGCTCAGCTTTGCCCAATTCGAGCGGGAAGTTACGGGCGAACGTATCCGCGATAAATTTGCAGCATCGAAGAAAAAAGGCATGTGGATGGGTGGGCCGCCGCCGCTGGGCTATGATGTGGTTGAGCGCAAGCTTCTAACCAACGCCAAAGAAGCCCCGCAGGTCAAATATATCTTTGAGCGTTTTGTTGCGCTGGGTTCATTATCATTGTTGGCTAATGAGCTGAACACCAAAGGGCATAAGACAAAATCATACATAAGCCAGACAGGTAAACATCAAGGCGGAAAAGCTTTTAGCCTGCAAGCTTTGCGCACCATTTTGAACAACCGTCTATATCTGGCAGAAGTACATCATAAAGGCAAATATTATCCCGGTCAGCACCAGGCTCTCATTGAGAAAGATTTATTTGATAAGGCGCAGAGTATTTTTGCAGAGAATGCAGGTGTTAAACGCAAACGCACCTATGCTGCAAAATCAGATGCCTTGCTGAAAGGGATTATTGTTTGCGGTGGTTGTGAAAGCGCCATGTCGCCAACCTACACACGCAAGAAAAACAAGCAATATCGCTATTACATCACAAATTCTTACCGTCAACACACATGTGGAGAATGCCCTGTCAGCCGCATCCCTGCCGGGGAAATAGAGGAAATTATCAAAGGTCAGCTCAGAGCTGTTTTTGCATCCCCGCAAATACTGGTCGAAATATGGCGAAAGATGCGAAAAGAGGACAGGAATTTTCAAGAGCATGACATGCATGAGGCGCTTCAGAAGCTGGGATCCTTCTGGGATCACCTTTTTCCAGCTGAACAAAAACGCATTACGCAGCTACTGATAGAGCGTGTGGTCATAAAATCACATGGTGTTGATATTGAATACCGCGCAAGCGGCCTTGAAAATATCGTGCATGAGCTTCAGAAAACGATCAATAACAACGCAAAAGAAATGGCCGCATAAATTGGATGTAAACGTGCAAAAAGCAAACCAGAAAATTATTGTTCATGTCCCCATAAACTTAAGAAAATGGGGGGGAAGGAAAGTCGTGGTAGGCCCTGTTGGTCAGGATTTGCGGAGGCTGGATCTTCATATTCGCAAAGATGAGAAATTGCTCAAGGCGCTGGGGCGTGCTTATAAATGGCAAACATGGATTGAGACAGGCAAATGCAATAATGCCCAGGAAATCAGTGAAATTGAAAATATAAACCGATCTTATGTTTTGCGCGTAATGCGCCTGATGCGACTTTCTCCCAAAATCATCCAATCCGTTCTGGATGGCAATCAACCAGATGGTTTTGGCCTTTCATCGGTCGATAAATCATTTCCTGCTTTGTGGTCTGAACAAGAAAAAATATTTGGCTTTAAGTAAGAATCACAGCGGCTTGGATAGCTTTGCATCCTTTCGTATGCGCCCTGTGGAAAACTCCTTTTTCTAACAAGGGTTGAGAACCTTTAAAAAATAAGGCTTTGCGAATTATAGAGTTTTTTAAGCTCCATAAGGGACATTTAACGCGTCTTCAATAGGGTCAAAATTTTGCACTTTTTCTCTGTGCGGAGACTTCCTCCGCGATAAACAGAGGAAAATAAAATGTCGACAAACCGTTATGGCGGCGTAGATTTCTACGCTGCCTTTTTTATTGCTTATAAGGCAAAGACCTTAACACGATCCCCCTTCTTTACATCAGATGATTTTGAAGATTTACAGCAAGAATTAATGCTGGCTTATCTTCATGCATGGCCAAGATTTGATAAAAGCAAGGGAAACCCCAAAAGTTTCATCAAGGCTGTTGTCAATAATTGTGCGGGCATGATTATTCGTGAAGCTGAAAGCCAAATGCGCTGGACAGGACAAAAAGAGCTATCTCTTTCCACAATTATTGGTAGCGATGACAGCACCACGGAGATGATGGATCTTATTTCCGGTGATCATTCTCTTTGGGGGGATCCTTTTGAGTCTCTTTCTCATCAAACAATAGAGATGAATATGAATATTCAAAGAGTATTGGCAGAAATGCCTGAGGATATTCGTATGACATACGAATTGCTGAAAAATCAGAGCATCACAGAAGCCGCCCAATCCACAGGAATTCCGCGCACAACCTTATCCAGCAAGGCAAAACGCCTGCGTCAATATCTGGAGGATCTGGCCTTAAAAGAAGAAAATTAAAAATAATTTATTTTATCTCGTCGTTTTCAGGCGCGGGCGCATACCAGCCTTTGTAGGAGCAATTTTTTCGACAAAGGACTGAAAATGAAAATATCAATAAATGTGCATCTCGACCCTAACAGCGCGGTTTTTAAATTGGTGCAGCACACGCCGGTCGGGCAGCTAAAAAAGCTGGATGATAAAGATCTCACGCGTTTACGCGAAATGCTGATCAAGGAAGTCCGTGAGGTCGGGCGTGCCCTGCAATGGGTTGATGGGATCATAACGCTCAAAGGGATTGAGCAGGAAAAACAAAATAGTAAGACGCAAGGCGGGTCAGGTGAATAAAAACACGCCGCCAAACATTATTCCTTTAAAACCACCGGATGCGCAGGCACTGAAATCCCAGCTTGTACAAAATTTGCCAGCAACACTGCATGCCTTGTTGCCGAACGGTTTTGTGCGTACTGGTAAATTTCTCATAGGCGATGTCAGCGGGGGAAAAGGCGAAAGCCTCGTTGTTGAGCTACATGGAGCAAAAGCCGGGTTGTGGCATGATTTTGCCACGGGCGATGGCGGGGACATTCTGGATTTATGGGCGTCTGTCAAAGGCTTTGACCGAAAGAACCAGTTTACGCAGCTCATTACTGACATTCAAAATTGGCTTGGCGCTGGGGTTCCTGTCACGCAGCCGCCATCATGTAAACATAGGCCAAATAGACCGACACAAACCCTCGGTGAGCCAACCTGCATAATCGAAATCAACGAATGGCATGTCATTTTGTTTGCAGAAAGTTTTTAGAAGTTCCGTTTTCGGATTGTCTTGCATGACATTTCTATAGCCACTGACATATACAACACCAATACCCTCACCGCCATGCTTGTAAACGGTGATTTTTTCATTGCGGGAGGTTATAAAATCAATCATTCGTTAACGCCTTTTTCAATTCTTCAATGGATACTTCTTCCCTGTGGTCTTCGTCGCCGATAGGTTTAAATATGGCTGTCGGACGGATCACATAAAAACGGCGATCACCACCATCCAAATAGAGATCAGGCTGTTTCCATTCATCACCCCATAGATCAGGATCGGTTGAATCAGCGCGTTCATAATAGGGGTATATAATTTTCTTCACATCATGCACATCATTGATTTCATGACAGGTCGCCTGAATTTGCAGGCCGTCACACTCGCTGGAGCATTTTGTTGAATCAAAAATTGCAACCGCGCAATCGGGATTTTTTCTTATCTCCTCGGCATGGCGGCTGGATTTGCGAGAATGAAAATAGAAATTGAGATTTTCATCGTAAATGTAGAAAAGCGGTGCTGCCCACGGCTTATTTCCTTCGACTGTCGCCAATGTTAAATACACATTCTCCTGAATAATTTGCGCCGCTTTTTCAATTTGGTTCATTTTACTTCCCTGCAATCGTGTAACCACCGTCAACCAAGAGACAGTTCATTAAACTGTGTCAAAACTAAAAATCATCTAAATCTTCCCTCGAAATGGATGTCGAGTTGTGACGCGATGATAGCCCCATTAGGTATAGGCTGAGTCCATTTAGCCATAATTTTTTTGTATGCACAATAGACAATTTTTTCGAGGGCGGTTTCGGACATGAACGCCCCTTTGGATTTGGTATATTTTCTGACCATTCTGTGAACTCCTTCAACGATATTAGTGGTGTAGATAATTTTTCTAATGTTTTGATCGAATTTGAAAAAATTAGAAATTTCTTCCCAATTCTTGTTCCATGGTTTAACGGCAAGAGGATATTTTTTGCCCCATTTTTCATCAAGCTCAAGCAATTTCGTCCATGGGATGCACGTGGCGGTGTGATGAAAGCCCCTGAAATCAGGCCGCTTTATAACCAGATTGGTATGGCCGCCGCAGACACTGTTGTGCTCGTCGAGGGTGAAAAATGCGCCGAGGCTTTGATAGCAAAGGGTATTTGCGCTACGACCGCCATGAATGGAGCCAAGGCGCCCATCGATAAAACGGACTGGTCGCCCCTGGCGGGCAAGGCAGTCATTATTTGGCCGGATAATGATGAACCGGGATTAAGCTACGCCCGCAGGGCTGCCAGTGCTGCCGCACGCGCCGGAGCCTCTCATGTTGAAATTCTGACAGTCCCACCTGAAAAGCCGCCTAAATGGGATTCTGCTGATGCTGTAGCTGAAGGGTTGTCTATACATGAGATTGTCAAAAGCTGGGATCGGATAGTCGCTAAAAATAAGCCCTCCCGCCCCAATATGATCCCGCTTTATAGCGTGGCTGATCTGCGCGCTGATACGAGCCCCATGCCGGAAGACTTAATTGCACCACGCCTGCTTACCCCCGGTGGCATGCTGGTTTTTGGCGGAGCGCCAAAGGTCGGTAAAAGTGATTTTTTGATTACGCTTTTAGCCAATATGTCCGCTGGAGAAAAGTTCTTGGGGCTATCCACAAAACGCCCACTGCGCGTGTTCTATCTGCAGGCCGAAGTGCAATACCACTATTTGCGCGAGCGTATTCAAAAGCTGTGCTTGCCGGATCATACGCTGGATCATCTACAGAAAAATTTTGTGATGACCCCACAGATCCGCCTGATCCTGAATGAGGATGGCATCAGCAGAATTGTCCGGTCAGTAAAAGGACATTTCGGGGATGCCCCGCCGGATATTATTGCTGTTGATCCCATACGCTCTGCCCAAGCAGGTGGATTTCATGGAAGAAGTCATGCGCTGGCTACGAT
>CAKZKV010000210.1 GCA_937124505.1 uncultured Alphaproteobacteria bacterium | reverse complement strand
TGATCGCGCATGTTTTTGACAAATGCCGGCCCCATGCGGTTGACGATGTTATTCGCCAGTTTCATACAGATAATTTCGCGTCCCAGACGGTGCTTCTTGATCTCGTCCTTATATTTCGTCTGTAGCTGGTGCGGGAAATAGCTGATGAGCCAGGGCACCAGAGACGCATGATCTGTGATGGAGGTTTCCATTAATGTATTCATCAGATCAATTTTGGCATAGGCCTGTAAGGTGCTGATTTCCGGGCGCGTCAGGCTTTTTCCCATTCTAAGACGCGTATTGATGGTTTCCTGATCCGGCAGTCCTTCCAGTTTTCTTTTCAGGCCGAAATCGTTTTCGAACTGGGTAATCAGATCGGCATGCAGGGAGAGTTTTTCCGTTCCCTGCAGCTCCATCAGGCTGATGGCTTCCGCCTGCGTCCGGTTGTTGTTCAGCACATGCTGCGCCACGGTTTCCGTCATGCTTTCCAGCAGTTTGTTGCGGGAAGGGATCGTCATCTTGCTGGATTTGTCTTCCATGACCGTCTTCAGCAAAATCTTGATATTCACTTCATGGTCGGACGAATCCACACCGCCGGAATTGTCAATGAAGTCCGCATTCACGGAGCCGCCATTCTTGGCAAACTCAATCCGCGCCAGTTGCGTGACCGCCAGATTTGCACCTTCGCCGATGACCTTTGCATGAACGTCCGGGGCGGACACGCGGATTGCGTCATTGGCCTTGTCGCCGACCTGCGCGTCTGTCTCGTTTGTGGCTTTGATATAAGTGCCGATGCCGCCGAACCACAGCAGGTCGGTTTTGGTTTTCAGCATGGCATGCATCAGTTCAAACGGAGATACCTTGTCCTTGTCGATCTGGAAACGCGCCTGTATTTCCGGGGTCAGGTGCAGAACTTTTTCACTGCGCAGATAAATCCGCCCGCCTTTGGAAAGGAGTTCGGTATTGTAGGCATCCCAGCCCTTGACATGATCGAACAGGCGTTTGCGCTCTTTCCATGTGGTTTCCGGGTCGGGATCAGGGTCGCAGAAAATATGCAGGTGGTTAAACGCGCCGATCAGCCGGATTTTTTTCGACAGCAGCATACCGTTTCCGAACACATCCCCGGCCATGTCGCCGACGCCGATCACATCGAATTCCTGTGTCTGGATGTCGTGGTTCAGTTCATAGAAATGGCGCATAACGGATTCCCACGCGCCTCTGGCGGTAATTCCCATTTTCTTGTGGTCGTATCCGGCAGACCCGCCGGAGGCAAACGCGTCATCCAGCCAGAAGCCGTATTCTCTGGACAGGCCGTTGGCAATATCAGAGAAGGTCGCTGTGCCTTTGTCCGCCGCCACCACCAGATACGGGTCGTCACCGTCACGCCGCACGGTATCTTTTGGGGGGATGATTTTTGTTCCCTTGCGGTTGTCCGTAATGTCCAGCAGGCCGCGGATAAAGATTTTGTAGCATTCGATGGCTTCTGCCTGAAGTGCCTCGCGTCCGCCGTCCTTTGGCGGGTGTTTCAGGACAAATCCGCCCTTGGAGCCGGTCGGCACAATCACGGCGTTTTTGACCATTTGCGCTTTCATCAGGCCCAGAACTTCCGTGCGGTAATCTTCCTGACGGTCCGACCAGCGCAGGCCGCCGCGGGCAATCGGCCCGCCGCGCAGGTGGATGCCTTCCACACGCGGGGAATAGACAAAAATCTCGCGGAAAGGAACCGGCTCCGGCATATTCTCGACTTTGGAGCTGTCAATTTTGATCGACAGATAGTCTTTCGGGTTGCCGTCCTGATCTGTCTGAAAATAATTGGTGCGGATGGTGGCTTCGACCAGATTGAGAATGCTGCGCAAAATACGGTCTTCATCCAGAGAAGAAACCTCTTCCAGCTCGTCCTGTATCACAAGGCTGCAAGCCCTGGCATATTTCTCGCTTTCCTTTTCCTTGGAGGGATCAAGACGCGCGTAAAAAATATCAACCAGCAAGCGCGCAACTTCGGGGTGCAGGGTGAGGGCGTTTGCAATATAAGGCTGGGAATAGGTGGAGCCAAGCTGGCGGATGTAATGAACATAGGTGCGCAGTATTTTAATCTCGCGCCAGGTCATTGCCGCACTGATCACCAGCTTGTTCAGCGTGTCACTGTTCATTTTGCCGTGCCAGATTTTCTCAAAGGCTGTTTCGGCAATGGCTTTAATGACGGGAATCCGCGTTTCCAGATCGGCGGCATCGCTTTCCATCAGGAAATCATGAATCCAGATGACCTCATTTCCGTCAATGCGCTCGACGTCAACCCGGAAGGGAAGCTCGGAAATGACGCGCAGACCCATATTTTTGAGAATAGGCAACACATCCGAGAGAATAACGGGTTCATCACGGATAAACAGTTTCAGGCGGACTTCTTTCTCCTTGCAAAACTTGTCATGATAAAAGCTGACGCTGATATGCTGATCTTTTGCCAGAGAGTCCATGATTTCAATATCGTTCAGGGCCTTGACCGGCTCATATGTCTCCCTGTAGGCCGTGGGGAAGGCATTGGTGTAGGACTCAATAATCGGGTCGGCATCTTCCCCGTATTTGATATTGACGACTTCCGCCAGTTCTTCGTCCCATGCCCGGCCTTCAAGGCGCAGCAATTCCTCCAGATGCCCTTCATCCAGATTGGCAATGGTTTTTTTGTCACTGTTAATCAGCAGAATAATTCGCGCAAAGACCGAGTCGTCCAGCGTTGTATAATATGCTGCGGTCTCTCCCCCCAGATACTTTTCCAGGACTTTCTCGAACTTGCGCCGCATCCGCGTTTCAAAGCGGTTTCTTGGGATGTAAATCAGGCAGGAGACGGATTTTCCGAAAATATCAGGGCGCACAAATAAGGCAATACGCTGGCGTTCCTGCAAGCTGAGAATTGAGAGCGATATGTCATGCAGTTTGGCGACGCTGATCTGAAACAGTTCATCGCGCGGATATTTTTCCAGAACGTGCCGCAAAGCCTTGTCATCATGGCTGTCTTCGGGGAATTGCGCTTTGTCGATGACTTTTTGTACCTTCATCCGCAGGTAAGGAATGTTCATCACGGAGCGGGAATAGGTCACGGACGTAAACAGGCCGATGAACAAGTGAAATCCCTTCACATGCCCTTTCGGGTCAAAATCCTGAATGGAAACAGCATCAATCGGCACACGGCGGTGGACGGAAGATTCCCGGTTGATCTTGAAGACGTTCAGGGACTTTTTCTTGCCAGCCAGTTTGGAAAACAGTTCAGGCAGTTCGTCTTCCTGCTTGAGAAGGAAGTCAATATCGCGCTTCGTGCGCAGCAGACCCAGGTTCTTGCGGGGCTGAACGGCAAATTTCTTCTTTTCCAAAGCAAAGTAGCGATAGCCAAGAAGTGTATAATTATCATTATACAGATAATCCAGAAACTCTGCGTATTCCTTGTTTTCGAGTGATTTTGCTGCGTTTTGTTGCAGGTTGTCCTGCGCTGTCAATAGGTTGGAGCGCATTTTTTGCCAGTCGCCGGTTGCCAGAGTCACGTCCACCATGGCGCGCCGCAGGCCGCGATATAAAACCTGCTCCAGACTTTTTGGGATCAGACGGTGCAGGCGAATATATAGATGTGCCTGCCGGATCGTCTTGTCTGTTTCCTTATTGGAAGGATTGCTGAGTTTCCCCGTCTCCGGGTCGCAATCAACATAAATGTAAGGATGGATCAGAAAGTCAATCAACAGAGCGTGGCGGTTGATTTCCGCAACGATTGAATCCACCAGAAACGGCTTGTCGTCAAACACGATGTGAACGGTCGTGCGTTCTTCCCCCGGATTTGTGCATTGCGTCCGGTTGATCATAATTTGGGGCTGTTCTTTTTTACGGCCTTTGAACAGATCCTGATGCACTTCGAGGATGCTGTTTTTTTCGCAGGCATTCAGCTCTTTCAGGCTGTGGTGAGGGATCGTGTGGAACAGAATAGATGAAAATGTCGTCATGGCCGTTTTTTACATTAGATATTCATACAGACTATTCTGAAAGATTCTCTTGTGCAAGGCTCTAGAGCGTTCATCGTTTATTTTCGGGTGCGTTCCCCGGATCAAGTCCGGGGCTGAAGCCCGTCGCTCACGTACGTTTTGTACGCTTTGCTCCTCGCGCCTGCCCGAAAATAAACGCTGTTTGCTCTATTCGACCGCGCTGAGCCTGTAGCCGTTTTCGTGTGTCAGGAGGGCCTTTGGCTGTGCGGGCGCGTCCTCTATTTTCTGGCGCAGGCGGTAGATGTGGGTCTCCAGTGTGTGGGTCTCCAGTTCCGTCTGATACCCCCAGACCTGCGCCAGAAGTTGTTCTTTTGAGACGTGTTCCGGATAGGCTTTCCACAAAACCAGAAGCAGGTCGCATTCCTTTTCCGTCAGGGAAACCGCGGCCCCGCTGCCTTTTTGAAAGCGGGATTGTTCAGGGAAAAACAGGCCGTTTTCAATTTTGATCTCCTCTGGAAAGTTATGGATGCGCCGCAGCATTTTTTTGCACTCGTCCAGTATTTTCCCAATTCTGAAGGGGGTGGAAAGCGTCATTTGCTCATCGTGGTCTTTCACGAAGATGCGGTATTCATTTGATGCAAGTCTGGTATGCTGCACATTCAACCCGGCATTTTGCAGAGCCGCCTGCAAGGTAGCGCAATTCAGATCGTCTGGCCCTTCCAGAACAAGGCCGGGCACGCTACGCCGCCTCTTTAATCAGTTCGCCCAACTGGTCGATCACCGCATCGCCCATGTCGGATGTTGAGATTTGTGTGCAGTTTTCGGCCATGATGTCCGGGGTTCGAAGCCCTTTATTCAGCACGTCCTGCGCCGCCTGTTCCAGTTTATCGGCCAGATCTCCGCGATTCAGGGAATAGCGCAGGCACATGGCAAAGGACAGGATGGTTGCTAAGGGGTTGGCTTTGCCTTGCCCGGCAATGTCCGGGGCGGAGCCGTGAACCGGCTCATACATGGCATAGCGTTTGCCGGTTTCCGGGTCTTCCGCGCCAAGGGAGGCAGACGGCAACATGCCGAGCGATCCGGTCAGCATCGAGGCTTCATCAGAGAGGATATCGCCGAACAGGTTGTCCGTGACGATCACGTCAAACTGGCGCGGATTGCGTAAAAGCTGCATCGCGCAATTGTCCGCATACATATGGGAGAGTTCGATATCACTATGGTTTTTGTGCAGGTCTGTGACCACTTCACGCCACAGCTTGCCGGATTCCATGACATTGGCTTTTTCGCAGGAGGTGACTTTTTTGCTGCGTTTCCGCGCCAGGTCAAAGGCAACTTCCGCCACGCGCCGGATTTCCGATGTGGTGTAGGTCTGGGTGTTAAAGCCGCGCTTTTCCCCGTTCGGCAGAGTTTCAATGCCGCGCGGTTCCCCGAAATATACGCCGCCGGTCAGTTCGCGGACGATCAATATGTCCAGACCCTTGACGATTTCCGGCTTTAATGTGGAGGCGTCGATCAAGGCGTCAAAGACAATCGCCGGGCGTAAATTGGCAAACAGGTCAAGGTCTTTGCGGACTTTCAGCAACCCGGCCTCCGGGCGGATATTGTAATCAACCCCATCCCATTTAGGGCCGCCGACCGCGCCCAGCATGACCGCATCCGCCTCTTTACATTTGGCAATCGTGGCATCCGTCACCGGAACGCCATTTGCGTCGATCGACGCGCCGCCGACAAGGTCATGTTCAAGTTCCAGCCCGATATCACCGCGGCTGTTCAGCCAGTTCGCAATTTTGCCGACTTCGGCCATGGCCTCCGGCCCGATTCCATCCCCGGCGAGGATCATAATTTTGTGTGTATCTTTCATGTAGCTTTTTTACCACCAAGACACCAAGACACCAAGTTTTTTCGCGCAGCAGGCATTTTTATGATGAACCACAGAGGATGCAGAGTTTCACAGAGTTTTTCTTTGCAGAGCGTCCTTTATCCTCTCAAACCACTACAAAACGCGAGGTTGATGAAGGTTGATCTATATATGCGCACCGCTCAAGTTTTTAGCCTTGGTGTCTTCGTGCCTTGGTGGTTCAATTCTTATGAATACAGCCAACTTCTCTTTTCCCGGTCTTTGGTTTCAAAAGTTTCAATGGCTTTTGATTTCTCCAGTGTCAGGCCGATATCGTCCAGCCCGTTCAATAAACAGTGCTTGCGGAAGGACTCCAGTTCAAATTCGAATTTATGATTGCCGGCGGTGATGACCTGATTTTGAAGATCAACCGTGATCGGCTCACCGGGAAACTCCTGCGCACGCTCCATCAGGAGGTCAACCTGTTCCTGCGGCAGGCGGAGCGGCAAAATGCCGTTTTTAAAACAGTTATTGTAAAAAATATCGGCAAAGCTGGGCGCGATGACGCAGCGAAAGCCAAAATCCAGCAAGGCCCACGGCGCATGCTCGCGGGAGGAGCCACAGCCGAAGTTCTCCCCGGTGATCAGGATTTCGGCGTTGCGGTATTCGTCCCGGTTCAAAACGAAATCAGGTTTCTCATTGCCATTATCGTCATAACGCATCTCATCAAACAGGTTCACGCCGAGGCCCTGCCGCTGGATGGTCTTCAGAAACTGTTTCGGGATAATCATGTCCGTATCGACATTGATCATCGGCAAGGGAGCGGCTGTGGCGCGTAGAGTCGTAAATTTTTGCATGCCGTTAAATTATTTTGATTTTTTGTATTTATCAAACTTTATATGCAGGTATCTATCAATTTTCTTGTTTTTTTAGTTTATTGAGAAGTGTTGTAGCTTCTGCATTACCTTGTTCTGCGCTTTTTTCAAACCATGTGATGGCTTTGGTTCTATATTTTTCTTTCCTTTCAGGATCAGTGGTTCTTTCCATTTTGTCTTTGTAAATATGCCCCAGAGCCTCTTGCGCTTTCTCATATCCACCCTCAGCCGCCTTGACGTACCACTCCATTGCTTTATCCCTGTCTCTCGGATAGCCATAATATTTATACCAAAAAGCATCGGCAACGTGTTTCATGGCGTAAGTATTGCCGCGCCTTGCAGCTTTCCAATAAAATAATCCTGCCTTGCGTGAATTGTAGTCCGGTCCTTTTCTTTGTGCGTAAATCCACGCCATATTTGCCAGCATTCTGACAGGCTGGTAGTCTCTGTAATAGGCTTTTTCAAACCAGTATAATGCTTTTTCCAGATCCTTCTCAAAACCGTTTTTTCCATACATATAGACCGTCCCCAGATTATGAATGCCGTAAAGATCACCGCCTTCGGCACTTGATATTCTTAACTTTTGAACTTCTTCAAGGTCGGCGTTTTCTCCATATTTATTCATTAACAGGATCGCCAGATTATTTTGTGATTTTGCAAAGCCTTTATCGGCGGCTTTTCTGTAGTATTTTTCTACGAGTATTTTGTCCGGGTCGTAGTTTGTATCAAAACCAAATGTGCCGTTGTCAAGGCCATAAGCAATTTTGTGATAACCATCCAGATAGCCGTTATCACCGCTTTTCTCAAACCAGTAGATGGCTTTGTCCTGATCATACGTCCCATGGCCTTTTTTCAGAAATGTGAAAGCATAGCGGTATTGTGAGAGTTCATCTCCTGCATGTGCCTTTTTTTCCAGATCAGGAATGTATGTTTGCTTTTTCCATTCCTGATACATGTTCCTGAGTTCGAGCATTGTGTCCCGCTCAAAACGTGTGAATGGGCCAAAAAAGAAGCTCAGGTTTACACAGCCAAGCAAACAGAGAATAAGAATTAGAGTGGGCAGTCTTGTTTTCATGAGAATATAAACTCCTTAATCCGGCTTGGCCCCTGACAAATCCATGATTTGGAAGGGGTGGTTCAGGTGCGTGGCAAAGGTTTGAATCCCTTGCGGCGGGGTATTCACCGTCATGGTGTTGATCAGTGGATGAAAATTGACCCGCTCCTGCGCCATCATCCACGCATCAAGGATCAGGGTGACGTTTTTCTCCGCATCATTGATAATGGCATATGGGCAGACGGAGCCGGGCCGCACGCCCAGATTCTCCCATAACCGCTCCGGGGAGCCGAAAGACAGCCGCGCGCACCCCAGAACCTTTTCCAGCTTTTTCAGGTCAACAAGCGTTTCATTGGCCAGAGAGACCAGAAACATGCGCTTTTTCTTGTCGCGCAGGAACATGTTGCGGCAGTGCGTGCCGGGAATTTTCGCGTCCACTTTGTCACTCTCGGCCACGGTAAACACCGCCTCATGATGATACAGATCATAGGAAACGCCAATCTGATCAAAGGTTTGCATTAACGCGTCCGGGCTGGTCGGCAACGGGGCGTGTTCCTCTTGATGGGGACTTTGTGTCACAGGCATAAATTTTTCCTTGCATTCTTCGAAAAGGGGATTATATTCCCGAATACTTGTTTTTCAAGTGCGAGTGTAGCTCAGGGGTAGAGCGTTACCTTGCCAAGGTAAATGTCGAGGGTTCGAATCCCTTCACTCGCTCCAAATTTCCCCTTAAGATCAAGACATGTTTTTTGCACTTTATGGTCATCTGCTTTTTGACGTGACCGCTATCTGTCTGGCTGTCTTGTCCGGCTATCTGACTTATAAATGGCGGTTTCAGGACGCTTTACCCAAAACCGCGGCCAGCATAGACGCAGGATATTTTCTGTTTCTGAGCGCAGGCAGCATTACAGGGGCCTATCTGTTTGGGACATTAAATCTGTATTTTTCAGGCATAGATGAAATCGGAAGAAGCATTCTGGGGGCTTTATTTGGTGCGATATGCATGGTTGAGTTGTACAAGTTTAAAAAAGGCACATCCGGATCGACAGGATATATTTACGTTATCCCTTTGACAGTCAGTATAATCGTTGGGCGTATCGGATGCTTCCTCTCCGGTGTGCATGATCATACACATGGGCTGCCAACCGATTTGCCGTGGGGCCGGGATTTTGGAGATCAAATAGCACGGCATCCGGTTCAGATTTATGAAAGTTTTTCGATGTTGGTCTTTTTATTTTTAATATTGATCATTTTAAAATACCGTTCCGGCATCGTCATTCAATACGGTTTTTATATTTGTGTTGGATTCTATGCTGCGCAACGGTTTATGTGGGAATTTTTAAAGCCTTATGGAGACGTATTCGGGCCGTTAAACATTTTTCAGGTTCTTTGCCTGATCATTCTGGTTTACAGTGTTTTTATGATAAAAAGGGCAAAAGATGACAGCAACACAGCGTAAACAGGCTCCTTATGTGTTCTATGGTCAGACCACGTCGCTTTGCGAAGAATGTTATGATCTGGTTCCGGCAAAGATTATTGTTGAAGGTCAGGATGTCTTCTATCAGAAGCGTTGCAAATCTCACGGCGTTCAAAAGACAAAGATTTCTTCGGATGCTGCGTATTTTCAATGGTGTAAACAGTTTATCAAGCCGGGTGATCGTCCCCATCAATATCAGACCAAAACAGATTATGGCTGTCCTTTGGATTGCGGGCTGTGTCCCGATCACGAACAGCATAGCTGCCTCGCCCTGATAGAAATTAACGAAGAATGTAATCTGGAATGCCCTGTTTGCTTTGCAAACTCTTCTCCTGCGAAGAAAACAAATCTGCCGCTTGAGACTATTGAGGCCATGATGGATGCCTTGGTCGAAAGCGAAGGGGAGCCGGATGTTTTGCAAATCAGTGGCGGCGAACCAACCATACATCCTCATATTCTGGAGATTTTAAAGCTGGCGAAAACAAAGCCGATAAAGCATTTAATGATCAATACAAATGGCGTGCGGATTGCAAGAGACCCGGACTTTGTGAAACAACTGGCTGAATTGACTCCGGGTTTTGAAGTTTATTTGCAATTTGATTCGCTTGAAAAGGCCGCTTTGGAAGACCTGCGCGGCATTGATTTGCGTACAGTTCGCAAGAGGGCCCTGGATCATCTGGAAGAATTTAATATTTCAACGTCACTGGTCGTTACGGTCAAAAAAGGCGTCAATGACCATGAAATCGGTGCGCTTATTGATTGTGCGCTGAATTATAAATGCGTTCGCGGAATCACGTTTCAGCCCGTACAGGACGCCGGACGGAATGAAGATTTTGACAAAAATAACGACCGGATTCTTTTGACGGATGTTCGCCGAGCCATATATGAGCAATCTCCTCTCTTTGCGCCGGAGGATATTATTCCGCTGCCCTGCAATCCTGAATCCATCTCGATTGCCTATGGCATACGTGATGGCAAGAAGGTTCTGCCTGTTACATCCCTGATCCCAAAAGAGGAATTGGTCAAAGACGTTCCCAATGCTGTGTCATTTGAAACAAATGAGGCGTTACGTGAAAAAGTCGTAAGCCTGTTTTCCTTATCCAGCGGGGATTTGAATACAGCCGAACGTATGGAGTCCCTGTTGTGTTGTTTGCCGGAGGTTCCTGTTCTGGAAAAGCTGGGATATGAAAATATTTTTCGTGTCACCATTGTACAATTTCTGGACCGCTTTAATTTTTGCATTGGCAATGTCAAGCGTTCCTGCATTCATTTCGTGACGCCGGAATTACAGATTATCCCCTTTGATACCTATAATCTGATGTACAGGAATGGTCTGGTGCATGATCTTCGAAAAAGAATGAGGGGAGAGCCGTTATGACGGCCAGAACTTTTTTTGCCTGGATATTAATGAGTATCGGCGGGTTGGTTGCGCTGCTTGCGGGTGGTTGTTCGCTTGTCCTTGCAAGTCTTATTCTGATAGATGGCCCAGCCAATGGCCTGTGGGTTGTGCTGACATTCGGTGGCGTTCCTTTTGTCGTTGGGCTCGCATTCCTATGGGCTGGAAAAGCCCTTTTGCCCAAAGAATCATCTGAATAATCCTGCCATGTAAAGCTTTCTTGCAACAATGAAAGAAATAGTTTATATAATTAACTAATAAGTTAACTGTTTGGGTTTTGTGACGATGGAAGATAAAATTTTTGAAGCTCTGGCCTCGGCGCCGCGCCGCCAGATTTTGCGTTACCTGACTGAGTCTGACATGACAGCCAGTGACATCGCCGCAAACTTTGAAATGAGCAAGCCAGCCATTTCCAAACATCTGAGTATTCTAGAAAATGCCGGGCTGATTCGTTCCAAGCGGGAAGGGCAGTATATCCGTTATCAACTGGTGTGGGAGACGCTGGTGACAACCATGTATGATTTCCTGAGAGACTTTCGCCCGGTTGATAAAAAGCCAAAAGTTACCGCGCCGGAACAGACGGCGGCTGCCGGACGTTAATATCTCCCTCGTTTGAGGCCTGTTTTTGTGGTTGTTGTGCTTGTTGTCCCTGATGATGAGGACACAAAATTGCCTCAAAATTTTCTGTGAGAAGAAATGGCAATGGATTCAATAGGACAGCATCTTTATGCCATGATTCGCTTTTTCAAAATTTCCATTCCTTGATTTTGGTCAATTTTAAAAACTACATATTGGGCGATAATCTCTCATCGGCACAAGATATAGCGTGCCATCCGTCTTCTATTCCATACCTTTTCAGGGATGAAGGACCTACATTGAGATCATTTTTAACCGTCACGAGGAGAACATATATGGCCCTTTCCAGCAGCGCATCGCACAAAAAAACAACGTCATCATCCGCCCAGAATGAAAAGGTCGTGCAGATGCCGAAGACCCACCCTGCGAATCCGGATACAGACCATATTGTCACTCTTTTCGGCGGGACGGACGTGGATTGTTCGGAAGCGATCAGTGAATATATTTCCGGTTCCGACTGGCGAATCAAGGCCAATGCCAATACGGGGTATTCCAATGCCGGGTTGATTAATAATGT
>CAKZKV010000209.1 GCA_937124505.1 uncultured Alphaproteobacteria bacterium | reverse complement strand
CCGGTACATACACGTAATATTTGAACATGCCCGGTGGATAGTCGGAGATCACAAATTTTTCTTTATACAGCGTTGTATAGTCCTGCATGGGAGGCTGTTCCGGATAACCCGGAATAATCTCTTGCAGGTGTGTGATCTGTGAGTCACTCGGTTTGTAGGGATTGGCAGCGGAGTATTCTTCTGCATGCACAGGAAATGTCCCTAAAAACAGAAGGACGAGTGATAATAAAAAAGTTTGTTTCTGAGCCATGCC
The DNA here is from genome assembly GCA_937124505.1 of uncultured Alphaproteobacteria bacterium. Taxonomy (GTDB): domain Bacteria; phylum Pseudomonadota; class Alphaproteobacteria; order Micavibrionales; family Micavibrionaceae; genus JACKIP01. The sequence goes on along the minus strand of CAKZKV010000209.1, from coordinate 4,391 downwards.
GACCAATATAAAGCCCTCATAAAAAAATGCGAGGGCTTATTGAACAAGATTATGTGCGTCCAGAGGGGACAGTAATGCTGATCGGGGCAGATGTTGTTTCCTCGTCATCATTGTCCATGTCTTCTGCGTCTTCCCAGAATTTCCATTCTTCCCATGTCCAGTTTTCTTTATGTTTCGTCTGGTAAGAAGACGGCGCTTTGTTGACTTCATAGGTGTTGTATTCGTTCGGTGCTGACGTGCTGCAGGCACTTAAAAGGGCTGCTGAGGCTCCGGTCAGTAATAGTGTTTTCAGGGTCATGTTGTAATCCTCTCCAGATTGTATGTCATATTATTATGCATAAGGCCTATTGGCTCAGACTGCAAGAGAATTCAGGAGGCGGTCTGTAAGACGGGCGTATCTGCCAGAAGGTAATTCTCCCAGACATCATGCCACAAGCCGGAGCGCTCTGGTTCATATTCCGCTAAAGACTCTGCATATCCTTGCATTGCAATATGGTGTGGTGTTTGAGGTCTGAGATTTTTAGCAACAAAAGCACCGTTAATTTCCAAAGCCACCGAAGAGACAACGCTTAGTCCCTCTCCGACTTGCGAGGCTAGAACGGCAGGCGTTGTATCTCTGGCATCCCGAAAACGGGCTATAATATGTGCATTCTCTGTTTCTGGCAAACGCGGCCCGGCGGAATAGGCGGATGCGGCCATAACGACAGACCCATCTGCACGATAATGATCCAGCATGGCAATATCATGTGTATCCAGCAGGGTGCGCCATGGACGTTCAGGATGATACAGTTCTGAAATGGGGCCATGCGCATGTCCACGGAACAGGAAAGACAAGGAATTATCATATCTTTTGTCATGGAAGCCATATGACTCATAAGCCATGTATGCGGCTGCACAAATACGCAGGCTGCGGCCACCGGCTTCCAGAAACAGGCGTTCATTCTGAAACCCGGTTCCGTTCATGCTTTGGCGATACCCGTCTCCGTCACCTGACCCTGGCAAAACAAGGACACTGTTCGGATGCTCCAGGAGTTCCCCGGACGTAATAAAGCCGGATGTAATTCGTCTGATTTCGATCCCTTCTTTTGCAAAAGGAGACAGTGCAAGGCTGAAGTGTAAGCAGCCAACTTCCACAAACGGGTCGGATAAAACGAGTATTTTGTCAGGTTTCATGCAGCCGGGACATTAAAGCGCTTCAACAAAAAAGGCAAGAAATTAGAACTCTCAGCACTTAGTGCCTGTAATGCTTTTTTGTCATGCTCATAAAAAGGGTTGTTATTTTTGTAGAGGGTTTTGGCAAAATCTGTCTGGTTGTTTTCTGGATGAGTACTGCTGAGGAGAACTTTTCCCCGCCCAATGATTTTCTCTAAAACCGAGGCGTTTGGTTCCGGCAGATCAGAAAAACTGGCGATGATTTTCGTGTCATCCCTGATTTCCGTAAAAACAGGACCTCCGGAATAGGCCGTTATAATTTGAACAGGTTCCGATGCATCTGTGACAGATATGGTAACGGCACTGTTCCAGCTCTGGTTAATATCGCCGTCTTTGATGAAGTCGCGGATTGGGCCTTTGGCAAGGCAATCGATGAAATTCAGTTCGCGCGCGCCGATGATTTCCTGATCGGTGTTTTTGCCCCATTCAATCTCGCGGCAGGCATAGTAAGCCCCGGCGCAAATGCCCAGATAGTTGCCACCTTTTTCGACATAATCGCGAATGCGCCTGTTGCCCGCGCCATTTAATTTCTCACAGTAATAGAGGTCGGCACCGCCGGGCATGACGAAGAGGTGTATGGCAGGGCCTAGAATGCCGCCCATAATATCCTCCGCATCGCAAAAGCCTACGCGTTCCCGCCCGTAATAGTGACAGAGGGCACGGTAGAGGATGCCACTATTATGTACATAGTCCTGATAAATAAGGATATCGACACTCATAAGGCTTTTTACACGATCCACGGTCAACTCCAAAACTCTTCTTTTTCGGGGACGCGGGAGAAGGCGATTTTTGTGCCGACATGTCCGGCCAGTGTTTGCGGGATCGTCCCCATCCATACGGTTTCCCTCTGGTATTTTTGCTGTAAATGATCAAGGGCGCGGGAAAGTTGCTGCCGTTTTTCCTGGATGCGTTTGTCGGGGACATTGGCCGTCAGGAACAGATCACCGCTTAAGGCCTCTTCCTTATGGAGATTGCTGAGGATGATAGCGACTTTCTTTAGATGCTGACCAGAGTGAAAGTCCTGAAAGCGGTTCCACATGTCATCCAGATGGCGCAGAAAGGTAAAGATGTCATTGGCTGGTGGGAAGGCGCGCTCATCCTGCCATTTATAACCGCTGAGCAGGCGGGCTGAAAAGCAGAGGCGTCCGGCATAAAATCCCTTGCGGCGCAGGCGGTAAGTCGCTTTCGTCAGCAGGCGGCGCGCCATCAGCCGCGCTTTTTCCGGTGGGCGCAGGTCAGGATCAAGGACACGGCTGTGCCCGACCATGCAGGTCTGTGTTTCCTGATAGGGGATGTCATGGCCGTGCAGCCAGTACCAGAAGCGTTCGCCCTGCACGCTGCCCCAGATTTTGCGTGCATGTTTGGGGGACAGGTTCCAGAGCGCTTCCACGGACTGCACCCCGGCGCGGCGCAGGCGCTTTTCCATGTTCAGGCCAATACCGGGCAGGTCGGTCAGTTTGAGGTCGAAGAGCAGGCCGGGCAGGTTGTCCATTACCACCAGGCCGTCCGGTTTTTGAATTTCTGTAGCGACCTTGGCAAGAAAGCTGTTCGGGGCGAGGCCGATGGAGGCCTTCACATACGGCCCGACCTCTCTGGTAATAGATGCTTTCATTTCATGGGCAAGACGCAGGGCGTTGTCTACTTCCTGTTCCCGCCCCATCAGGACGCAATCAAATTCATCAATCGACCAGATTTTGTTAATCGGCAGGACTTTTTCCGCGGCGGCACGGATGGCGTGGTGATATTCAACGTATTTATCATGCCGTGCCAGAACGCAGTGCAGGTTCGGGCACATCTGTTTCGCCTCAAAAATCTTCGTGCCGGTTTTAACGCCGTAACGTTTGGCCTCATAGGACGCGGCAATCGCGCAGGTGGCGTCCGTCAGCATCGGGACAACGGCAACGGGCTTGCCGCGCAGGGACGGGGTTTCCTGCTGCTCCACGCTGGCGAAATAGCTGTTCAGGTCCAGGAATAAATATTTGATATTGCTCATATTTTGCCGTGCTACTCAGTTTGTTCCAGAGTTATGAGGGGAGGGGGTACCCCGCCCTTTTGTTTATGTTTTGTTCTTATTTGAGTTAAGTATATTTCGCTCAGTAAGAACAAGTCAAGAACAAATAGCTTGTCAGAATCTGCTTGATATATACACATCGGTGTGTATATAATTATATATGAAGAGCCGGGATATTATTAAAAAATTGGAAAAGCACGGCTAGTATAAGGTAGCGCAAAAAGGTAGTCATATTCAATTTAAGCATAATGATAAAAAGGGGCGTGTAACAGTTCCGCATCCAAAAACTGATTTACCGATAGGAACGCTCAAAAGTATTGAAAAACAATCAGGGGTAAAATTAGGAGATTGAAAATGAGTCAAAATTTAATTGGATATATCGCGTTTTTATGGAAGCCTGAAAAAGAGGACGGGGATTTTGGAGTGACCTTTCCGGATTTCCCCGGATGTGTTTCGCACGGAAAAAATGAGGCAGAAGCAACAGAAAACGCAAAAGAAGCCCTTATTTTTCATATGCAAGGAATGATTGAGGATGGTGACGATATTCCATCGCCATCTTCTCTTCCCAAGATTTTAGAAGAAGAATTCGGGCCAGCGGTGTTTCAGCGGACATTGGAAGAAACATTAAACAGCAACTATATGACAGCGATGATTTTCGTACAAAAACCAACGCGTCAGGTGCGGTTTAACGTGCTGGCCAATGCGGCGGAACTTGCATTGATAGATAAAGCTGCTGAAGAAAAAGGTATGCCGCGCTCTCGTTTTCTGATTGAGACGGCTTTGGACGAAATAAACAGATATAATTAATTTCTAAGCCACCCGCACCTGTGCAAAGTGGGCGGTTTCATAAAGATGCAGGAGGATGGACACCAGCTCGTCAATCTGCTCTATGGTATGCGCGGCTGTGGCCGTCAGGCGCAGACGCTCGGTTCCTTTCGGCACGGTGGGGTAGTTGATCGGCTGGACGTAGATATCATACTCGGATAACAGCAGGTCGCTGACACGCTTGCAGCATACGGCATCGCCGATCACAACCGGCACGATATGGCTGTCGCCCTTCAGGTATGGCATCGGGTTATTTTCCATCAGGGACTTGAAGTGGCGGACATTACGCTTCATTTTCTGGCGCTCAAAATCGGACACTTTCAGATGTTCAATCGAGGCCCGT
>CAKZKV010000208.1 GCA_937124505.1 uncultured Alphaproteobacteria bacterium | reverse complement strand
GGCCGCAAGTGAAAGAGCCAGAAGCGGGACAAGCGCCATATACCCATAAACAGATAAGGGTTGTTCAAGATTCGAAAATTGAAGAATAAACAGAATGCTAAGCGGACAAAGTAACATCCAAAGCCAGAAACGCATTTTGATTAAATCAGTATCTTCGATTTCAAAAAAAGCCACTCCAAAATCAAGATATAGCGCTGCCGCCAAATCCAGGAAAAAAAGGATCGGGATAAATGCCAGCGCGAACCGCCCTGCGCGAAAGAACAGGTATACCAGGATTGATACGCACTGAAACAGGCCTGCAAATGCCAAAACCTCTATCAAGGAAAGAGACAAATTCATAATTTTTTATATCAGGGTTTATTCAATTCACAAATCTTGTCTTTCGCAGCTTCTTCTGCTGTCAAAATTCTCTCACAGATATAGCCAATAATAAAATTAACCTCAGCCGGATGAAGCTTATCTGCCGAACTCTCCAACATACTTTTCATTAATAAATAAGCTTCTTCTTTTTCGCTTTTTTCATTCATGTCATTTTTGATGAGCGCTATCATCATATTTGTCCAGAGTGGCTTATTCGGACTATCCATGTCCCGAAGGACTTGCGCAATCTCAAGCGCCAGATGCATATCCCCAACTTTATGCCGCGCCAGGAAAATGGCATGTATCAACCAGCGCCAGCGTTCCCCCTTTGGACTGGAGCCCGCAACTTTCAAGAATTTGATGAGCTCTCTGGCCTGTTCCCCGTCAGGGGTCGCGCCATAGTAATAAGTCGCCATCATCGGCACGTAATTGGATTCCGGCTGCAAGGCATAGGCGGCAAAGAACCACTTCACCAATTCTTTATAGTCGTACGTCCGCAGGGCCTGTGTCCGTCCGTCTACTTTTCCGATATTTTGTAACATAAATCCAATCATACGATAGGACAGGTCATAATCCCCAAGGCCCGTTGCATGGGCTGCAAACTGTGAGGGCGCAGGTGGTACATTTGTCCATGTCGCCTGAAGAGGCCGGGCATAAAACCAGACACACACATTTGCAATAATCACAAGAGCAAACACAAACTGAAAAGATTTTGAAACTTGCATTTAAAACTCTTTTCTAAGCAGATCAAAAATAGCAGAGCACGTAATCAGAAAGAGAAACAAAATTCCATGAATAAGAATAAAGCCCAGCCCAATATTTGTATCAGGTCCATAAAGTAGCCAGGACGACTGTGAAAAAAGGTCAAAGCGCGGAACAATCACCGATGCCGCCTCCATGACCTTACCTAGAACCTCAAACAGAGAGCTCTGCCCGCCTGCATCAATAATCCCTAAAACCTGTCCACTCATACGGGCCAGGGTATAGGCTGCCAGTGTCGCCATCGTACTGGCAACGGCACTTGGCAGCACCATGGAAAAGAAAAAAGCCGCATAGGACACAATCATAAGCTCAAGCGCCAAACTCACAGACCAAACCAGAAATCCCTCATAATTCATAAACGTACTAGCGAACAGAACAAGACCGGCAGACACGATCACCGCAAAAAAGAGGGACAGAACAGAAAATGCCAGCAAATGTGAAATGACGAAAGAAATACGGCTGATGGGGCGAGACAACAAATATTCAATGTCATGAGTTTCATAAGCACGGCGCACATAAAATACGACGAATAATACAAGCGCCAAAACTCCAATAAAGCGGGAACTGCTGGCTATAAAGGTCAGGATTGCCGCATCAGGTTCCGTAATGGCAGATGACCCGATAAAAACCGACAAGCTGACCGCCGTAACCAACAAAACAATTAGCGACAAGACAAGCTTGTCGCGAATTGAGGCCCTTAAAACATAAAGAATAAGCGGACTGTTTAAACAAGGCATCTTTTTCCAGTCTTACATCTTGAATGGACGGCGATCATTGGAAAACTTGTTATAGAATTCCCGGTCTGTCTGATGAACACCGCCTTGGCCGTTCAAAATAGTTGCCTTCAGGAAAATAACCAATTCAGTTTTCCGGATGTTATCACCCTGGTTTCTGAAAAGAGTTCCGGCCAATGGAATCTCACTCAATCCGGGAACACCTGATTGCTTGGATTCAATACGATCCTGCATCAAGCCGCCCATCACAATGGCCTGTCCTGATCTCATATTAATCACAGAGTCAATTTCCTGCACATTTACTTGTGGCACAGGGCTGGACAATCCTGAATCTCCTGCAACGAACGCAACACCCGGATCATTTACAAAACTTTCAACTGTTGTAATTGTTGGGCGCAATGCCATGGAGATTGTGTCGCCATCAATATCAATAGACGGGATAACATTAATCAGCACGCCTTCCGGAACACTTTTAATTTCACTGGTAATTTCTGTCTTGGGCGCCGTGTTGGAGGTCCCTTCCGTCTGATTAATATCCAACTCAAAGTAAACAACGTTTGTCGCAACGTTCAGCACAGCCGGTTGGTTATTGAGAACTGTCAAACGTGGGCTGGCCAAGGCTTTAACTGTCCCAAATCTTGATACCGCATCCAGAACAGCACCTGCATCATTTCCAAAAACACCAAGTCTGAAGTTTGTCGTGGGATCTGTCGTAGGAGTCAAAGTTGGCCGTGTATTACCGATCAGGAATCCACCTTCGACTGTCCCGGATTGGAATCCTAAAATCCCGTCGCCAAGAAGATTAATATCGTTCCAGGTAATCCCCGTTGCGAATTCATCTGATAGCGTAACTTCCAGAACCTTCGCTTCAATCAGAACCTGGGAAGTCATGGTTTTTTTGACTAATTCCAGATATTTCTGAATTTTCTGATGCTCTTTCTCCGGGGCATACACCAAAATGATGCCAGCCTGCTTGTTGATAGAGAAAGACACCCCGCTTTCGTCATCCCCACCAGAAGAAGCAGCTTCTTCCTCTTCATCAAGAGGGAGAGAATCAACTTGCAAGACGGCTTGTGGCGGATCTTTTTCCGGTTGCTGGATGCCTGTATTTTCATTCAGATCTGCTTCCTGTGCGCCACCATCTGTTGTTCCAGTCTGCTCAACAGGAACAGGGGAAGGCTCCGTCACATTCATACGCGGGTCGCGTGATGTTCTCAAACTATTATGGCTGCCAGCAACATCCAGTATCTGCGACAGATTTGCCTCCAGCTCACCCCAAAAATTACTTTCAGAAGATGTATCCGCTGTAAAGCTTGATCCTGTATCTGCCCCGTCACCGGAAACAACGGATATATCATTACTGATTTTACTGGCACTGGAACGAATCACATTCAGAAAATCAATTTTATATGTCTTGCTGTAAGGGGAATCAATTTCGACACGAACGATATCATCTTCAAACTTGTAGCGAAGGCCTGCAACATCTGCAATTCTCTTAATCACCACGTCAAACGGCTTGTTTCTCGCTGTAAAAATAATTGACCCTTTAATATTCGGATCGAGCTCCAGATCGTAATCAGCTTCTTTTGCCAATTCAAACAAGGCATCACGCAAAGGAACTGACTGGTTCAGGTTCACACTTACCAGAGGCATCGGCTTAAGATTGTCGGAAAGCCCGGCAACATAAGGCATGAGAGGCGGGATATTTTCCGCATCATCTGACACCTCTTCCATTTCAGTATCCCGTGCAGAAAACAAATCCCGATAGTCCTGAACTTCAAGGTCTCCTTCACGGTCAATCTTGGTATAATTTCTGGATAAATCACACCCCGTCAGAGAAACAAAAGAGAAAACAAGTAAAGTGATATAAAACTTTTTCATGATGTTGAAAATCTTTGAGAATAATTTAAGTTTCAATAAAAAATATAACCTGTTTAAATTGGCAGTGCTATAGAAAATTGAGAATTAGTCAGAAAAAGACAAAATAGACGTGTCCATCGTACTAAACCCATCTCCTCCACCTTCACCAGCCGCCTTCAATTTCAACTGTTTAATTTTAATAGACATGTCACTCGGCTGATCAGCCTGAGACATAACGAGGTCTTCTGTCACCAGCCCTTCGGCAAACAGGGCCAGTAGAGATTGATCAAATGTACACATTCCCTGCGATACATTTTGTTCCATCACTTCACGAATTTTTGTGACTTGCCCGCTTTCAATAAGTTCTTTGATCAACCCTTGATTTAACAAAATTTCAAGCGCCGGAACCAGCCCTCCTTGTGTTGAGGGGACAAGCCGCTGTGAAACAATGGCACGCAGGTTCATGGACAGATTAAGACGAATCTGGTTATGGAACTCTTCCGGGAAGAGGTTCACGATTCGCTCAATCGCCTGATAAGAGTTATTGGTATGGATTGTCGCCAGACAGAGGTGGCCGGTTTCAGAAATCGTCAGGGCCTGCTCCATCACTTCACGGTCACGAATCTCCCCTACCAGAATCACGTCCGGGCGCTGACGCAGGGAATTTTTCATCGCCGTGTAAAATGATTCCGTATCCACACCGACTTCCCGTTGCGTGATAATGGATTGCTTATGCTCGTGAAAATATTCAATCGGGTCTTCAATCGTGATGATATGCCCCGCTTCATTCATATTTCGGTAATCAACCATCGCCGCCAGCGTTGTTGACTTCCCGGAGCCGGTCATCCCAGTGACAAGAATAAGTCCCCGGCGTTCCATAGAAAGTTTTTCAATAACTTTCGGCAAACGTAAATCCTCAAAAGAAGGAATATCCGAGACAATACGGCGAATCACAAGAGCAGGCTCCTGTCTCTGCTGCATGACATTAATCCGGAAACGTCCGTTTTTTCCCATATCAAGAGAGGTATTCAACTCATTATGCGTCTCGAAGTCACGACGCTGACGCGTGGTCAGGATAGATCCCAGAACCTCCCTGACACTCTCACTTGTCATGGGAGAATCAGACAAGGGAATCAGTTCTTTGGATGTACGCACAGCAGGCTTGTAACCACACGTCAAGTAAAGGTCACTTGCATTGTGCGTTTGCATGGCCTGTAAATAATTAAAAATAAAAGGAACGTTACTCAAAACGAATACCCTTCCCCGTCTGATTTCTTACCGTCATGAAGATTACCGGAGTCAATGATAGAACCTTCTTCATAAGACCCCCCTTCCCCAGACATACGCCCACCGCCAAGGGCCGCAGAGGCATATTCCCCGCCACCTTTACTTTCCGAGCTACTTTCATCACTACTTTTCAGCAAGGCGCGGTGCGCTTCTTCTTCACCAATCGCTCCACTTTCCAGCAGATCCCGAACCGCATCTTCCATGGTAATCATCCCGTATCTGGAGCCGGTCTGCATCATGGAGAAAATCTGCGGTATCTGATTCTCACGAATCAGGTTTCGTACCGCACTGGTTCCAACCAGAATCTCAAAAGCACCAACACGACCACTGTCTACACGGCGCAATAGAGTTTGCGCCACAACGCCCTGAATAGAACTGGCCAGCATCGCCCGCACCATTTCCTTATCCCCCGTTGGAAAGACGTCAATAATACGGTCAATTGTCTTTGCAGCAGAACTGGAGTGCAAGGTTCCAAACACCAGGTGCCCCGTTTCAGCCGCCGTCAAGGCAAGAGAAATTGTTTCGTGGTCACGCATCTCCCCCACCAGAATCACGTCCGGATCTTCCCGCAGGGCGCTTTTCAAGGCGTTATTAAAACTGCGCGTATCAGGCCCAAGTTCTCTGTGATTAATCAGGCTTTTCTTGGATTCATGGAAGAATTCCACCGGATCTTCAATCGTGATAATATGTTTGGCCTGTGTCAGATTGATGTGATTAATCAGGGAGGCCAGCGTTGTTGATTTACCGGAACCAGTTGGGCCGGTTACCAATACAATCCCCTTTTCCAGTTCAGCAAAACGCCGCATGACTGGCGGCAATTCCAGATCCTCCATTGTGGGAACCTCTGTGGGAATCGTTCTAAAAACAGCAGCCGGGCCACGGCGCGTATTAAATGCGTTCACACGAAAACGGGCCTTTTCTCCAAATGCAATCGCAAAGTCACATTCCAGATTTTTTTCATAGTCTGCACGCTGATCGTCCGTCATAACGGAATAGATCATCTGACGCAATTGATCCGGCGGCAAAGGGTCACCCTTAACACGCTTCATCAAACCACTGACACGAATAATCGGAGGACTTCCCGCACTGATGTGCAAGTCGGAAGCATTATTTTGCATGGTAAAAGCCAGAAGTTGTGTCAGGTCCAAGGTAATCTCCAAGTATCAGATGTGGCAAGAAGTCGTCGTGCAACTTTGACAACTATTATAACTATACAATGAAATGAAACACATTAAAATCCGGTAAACATGAACAAAAGAAGTGATAAAAATAACAAAATGATAAGCACATCCCGTGATACATAATTATGTAATGCAAAAACCCAGAGCTGTATTATTAAAAAAGTGAGCCATATCAACATCAAAGCAGAAAGAAAAGAGATCCCGACAATCAGAAAGAAAACAGCACCGCATGCGCCGCAGACCAATTCAAGAACGGGATAAATAACACCTATACGTTTGTGACAGGTACGACAGGCGCCGCGTTGCCAAATCCACGAAAAAATCGGGATGAGGTCTTTTCCTTCAAGCGTTCTCTTGCATGATGTACATTGCGATCTGACGGCGATGAGCCGACCGTTTTTATCTCTTTCATAAATCCACGGAATATTTCTGGGCAGCCGCCAGATCAGGGCGGACGCAAAACTTCCCAGACACGCCCCAAGAATAAACCCTAAAAATACAGAGAACGTAACCAGAAGAAACCCGCCCGTTTCATTATCAGATGCGCTCGCGAATCACGCTCAGTCTCTCGTAAATCGCATCACGAGGAATGCTGCGGCCCGCACCATAGATCACATCCTTACTCAGGGCCTCCTCATAAAATTTGATAGCATCCTTCAGCTTGCCTGCACGATCACTGATCACAGCAAGATTGTAGTAATAGGAAGGATTATTCGGGTCCAGACTGACCGCCATCCCCATATAACGAAGCGCATCGCGGCCATTACCAACCCCTGCGAAAGCCATACCGATCTGGGCATTCAGGCCGGAATTATTGGGCTGATTCTCATACATTTCCAGCAGACGCTTGAGTGCCAAGGCCGGGAAACGCTGCTTGACAAGCCCCAGCATTGTAATCTCGGCCTCAATATTTGTCGGATCAACATTCAGCAATTCTTCATATGTCTGAATGGCATTTTG
>CAKZKV010000207.1 GCA_937124505.1 uncultured Alphaproteobacteria bacterium | reverse complement strand
GCTCCTCGCAATGACGGAAAATAAGCGCTTTTCAAAAATTGACCGGTGGCAAGGAAATTTAGAGACATTTCTTCAGGAATTCACGGCCTTTTTCCAGTGCCTGCATATCAATTCCATGCGGCAATCCAGGAATCCTCAAAGACTCAACAGAGTATTGATGGGTCTTGAGCCAGTCCACAGAATGCTGATGCATTGAGACGGGAATCACCGAATCCGCCTCCCCGTGAATCAGGCAGATGTCCGGTTTTGGATAGGTTTCCGGAAGGTTGTCCTCCGCATCCGCCAATGCCCCTGAATACCCCAAAATCCCGGCAAACGGTTTTTCCTGCCGGAGGCCAACGGACAATGCCATCATCATCCCTTGCGAAAAGCCCATAATGACAACGTTACCCGGCTCAACCTGCTGCTGTTGCAAGATACTATGAATAACGTCATGAACCCCCTGGCGGGCGCTGATCACGCCCTCTTTTAGAGTATCTTCCGACATATCCCCCAATGAAAACCATTGAAATCCAAAGGGATTGGCCTCACAGACCTGCGGTGCTTCAAGGCAAACAAAAAGCGTGTCCGGAAAATCTTGTTTCCAGGCATCCGCAATTGAGAGAAGATCCCGTCCGTCCGCTCCCCATCCATGAAGAAGAAATACAATCGAAGACGGTTTGATATCTGGCTGCAAAGGAGTCGTAGCGTAAAATTTCATTCAAAGAAGTATATATCAGACAACTATCTTGCCAAGACCTGTCAGTTCGGCATACCATAGAAAAGATTATAATTAACATCAGGATTCCATGTCGTACTTCTGGATTTTTGTCTATATTCTTTTTGTTATTTTCGTGTTGACCCTGTTCTTCTGGTCAACGTTTATTCTGCTGCAACAAAAAAAGGTCTGGGAGAAATTCGCAAAAAAACACGACCTTGTCTTTCGTAAGGCTGGTTTTTTTGAGTCAGGTGCCGTTGAAGGAAATTACAAAAAACACCGGATCGGCCTTTTTTCCGAAGGAAGAAGAGATGAAGCCACGCGCGGCATGATCAAATACCGAACGGTCATCGAAGTTGTATTTGACTTTGGCATGCCTGCATTTGGAGCATTGGGTAATGAAAACAGCCTGCACATCATTGATGCCTTAAATTTCGGGACGCCCCACCACCCCGATTATAAAGGTTGGAACAAACGACACCTGATTACTTGTTCAAACCGCAAATTTATTGTCGATTATCTTACCCCCAAGCGCATGGATAAACTCAACGGTTTTTTCAACATGAAAAACGTCATCGCCATGATGATCTTTGATAAGGAAGATGCCTTTCTCCGGGTTGAAATGGGCGATCCCATGACAGACCCTAAAAAAATTGAACAGCTTCTTGATAAACTGATTGTGCTGGGACAAGACCTGAAGCTGACCAAAGAAGAAGAAAAGAAATGGGTACAGGCCTCAGATCAGGCGCCACTGGAAGAAGAAGAGGCCTCGTCTACTTAAAAAACTGATCGGCCTGCGAAAAAACATCCTTCTTCTTTTTTATATCTTCTTTCACCCGAAAAATTTCCGCCTCCAGTTCTGTTACATAATATTCCAGTTCATGAACGGACATCTGTTCCAGATTCCGCGGCAAGCCCTCGGCTTTTTTTCTTGGTTCATTTTCTTCATCAAACATGCCGCTAATTTATATCAAAATAATGCGTTCGTACAGATATGTAACTTTTTACTGGCAAAATATCCGAAAATAAGTATAGTGCCATATTCCCCTCATAATTTTTGAGAAAGAACGCGGGCCCGTGGGATGGGCCGGCACTGAAAACGTGACTTTACATTTAGGAGATTTAAATGGCTGCACAATTGGAACCAACCGGACTGCTGATGCCCAAAGCAACCGCGATCTGGTTTATTGATAATACAATTCTGACGTTCCAGCAAATTGGTGATTTTACCGGTCTGCATGAAGTGGAAGTTCAGGCATTGGCTGATGGCGATGTTGGCCGCGGCATCGTTGGCCGTGATCCGGTTTTGAATTCCGAGATTGAAAAGGAAGAAATTGAAAAAGCGGAAAACGATCCGAATTACCGCATGAAACATAAAAAGCGTAAAGACCTGCCGGGCCTGCGTACCCGTTCAAAAGGCCCGAAATACACGCCGGTTTCCAAACGCGGGGACAAGCCGGACGCAATTGCCTGGATCCTGAAAAACCATCCGGACGTCAAAGACAGCCAGATCGTTAAACTGATCGGCACGACCAAGCCGACGATTGACAATATCCGCAACAAGACGCATGCCAATATTTCAAACATTCGTCCGCGTCACCCTGCGGAACTGGGGCTTTGTTCGTATCAGGAACTGGATGCCGTGATCAGAAAAGCGCTGAAAGCCGCCGGAAAAGACCCGGATCAAATACAGGCCGAACAGGAAGCCAAGGAAGCCGAAGAACGCCTGCGGAAACAGGAAGAAGATGAAGACGGAGATCAGGGCGCAGGACGGGGTGATTTCGCCGGGTTTGATTTCTCCAACTTCATGAAAACCGGGAATTAGGCTCCGTCCCTGTAACACAAAACAAAGCCGTCATCCCGGACGTTTGCAAAGCCCGGCTGCGTCAAGCAGCCTTGGCTTTGGTTACAATCCGGGATCTATTGTATTTGAACCACAGAGGACACAGAGAGCACAGAGGAAACAATCACGCTGCTTTACGCAATTTTTCAGTGACCTTATCAGAGAACAACCTGGCATCTTCATTTTCAGGGTTAAAGCTCAACGCTTTATCAAGGTATATTTTTGCAGAATCATAATACGCCTCTTCATATTCTTTTATAGCAAGACCATGAAATGCCTTATCAAGATCACGAAGCCCTGTGGCCCTTTCTTTTATTTCTGGATTATTCTCTAATATACGATGTACACTTTCTATAAAATTTGGATGTTTTGCTGATATGTATTGATACTTTGCCGGAGTTCCTTTGCAGATATTAAGTATAAATTTCGCAATTGCCTCTCTGTCATTGACATTACTCTTCCATAGATCCGTCATGTGGCCATTATTTCGCAAACGTCTATATGTTCTTTGAACTTTTCTATTAACTGCAATTCCATGATAAAAATCATTATATAAATTCTCTGCGGAAATATTGGGAACTTCTCCCCTTGGTAACAATATTGATATGTAAAAATCTGAATCTTCATATATTTTTGAATGCGCCAACGTCTTAATAATAACCACGCCGGAAACAGGGCTATATATGTTATTTCCTTCAAAACTATATAGAATATCCCCTTTATTCACCCAATCCCCATCCTTGAGGCTCGTGTTGTCACTAAAAAATCTATAGGTATAAAATAATAGCCAATTTGTCAGATACTTAGGGGGCTCAGGCAAAACAAGAACCTGATCGGAAATCTCCACCCCATCAGGAATTCTGCCTTTTTGCTTAGAGGCTATATGCTTATGGCCAAAGGGGGACTCGTTGTTATGGCTACGCCGATTCCTGCAAAACTCTATATATTTCTTTAAGTCTTTGGCATTAATGCTTTCTATTGTCACAGGTGATGCGGAACTTGAGACAATGGCACTCCCATGCCCAAATAAAGCGCCAAAAATTCCGGGAGTATACGTTTCAATAGAGATCTCGTTTAACTCCATATATAGGTCTTTTTTCCAATATTCTTTATATCTCAGAAAATCATTTGAGACTTCTGCATAACAAAACGGATTGGGAATAAAAGGCAGAAATATTTTCTTATAGAATCTTTTCATGACGTCTCCGATAGTGTGGCTGGTATGCCCACGATACTATCATAGAAATACAATAATGCGCATGATTTATATGAGGGACGCTATCGTCCTTTCTCCCCGCATTCACAGCCCCTTTCATTTTTTCCTTATTCGCGCTAAAAGTACGTATGCGACTCAATTTTCTTTTACTGCTTAGTGTTCTCGTATTCCTCTCTGCCTGTGCCAGTGACAAGGAACTCAACCCCTCCGAAGCCACGGCGGAAGAAATCTATGCGAAAGCGGCCAGCGCCCTTGAAGAAGGAAACAATGCAGAGGCCGCCGACCTGTTTGCCGAAGTCGAGCGGCAATATCCTTACTCCCAGCTTGCCACACAGGCGCAGTTAAAAGCCGCCTATGCCCTTTATGATGACGAAGAATATGACGAAGCCATTCTGGCGCTCGACAGATTCATTGAACTGCATCCGGGCAATAAAGATGTTGATTATGCCTACTACCTGCGGGCACTGAGTTATTACGAACAGATTGCCGATGTCAGCCGCGATCAATCCCTGACCAAAGATGCGCTGGACGCCCTGAATACGCTCATCAGCCGCTTCCCGGCCAGCAAATATACCCGTGACGCCACGTTAAAACGCGATCTGGCGCTGGACCATCTGGCGGGAAAAGAAATGGAAATTGGCCGCTATTACCTGAAAAAAAATCAGGTTAATGCCGCCATTAACCGCTTTCTCGTCGTCGTGCGCAATTTCCAGACCACAACCCATGTGCCCGAAGCCCTGCACCGCCTTGTTGAAAGCTACATGATCCTCGGCCTTCAGGACGAAGCGTACAAAATCGCCGCTGTTTTGGGGCATAACTATCCGGGAAGCCAGTGGTATGAGGCATCTTATAAACTATTAGACCCTGACGCCCGCAAGAAATTACTGAAAGAGCAGAACTGGTTTGACAAAACAATCGACTCTCTTCTTACGCGTTAGTAAAATAACAGGGCTATGTTAAACAGCCTGTCGATTCAAAATATTGTTCTGATAGACCAACTGACCATTTCGTTTGAAAAGGGGCTGTGTACCCTGACGGGTGAAACCGGGGCGGGAAAATCAATTCTGCTGGATGCGCTGGGTCTGGCGCTGGGGGCACGTGCCGAAGCACGACTGGTTCGAAAAGGACAGGAGCAGGCAACGGTCAGCGCCACATTTGAACTCCCGGCAGACCACCCGGTCTTTGATTTCCTGAGAGAACAGGATATTCATCTGGACGAGCCGGACATCATCCTGCGCCGCACCCTGAAAGCCGATGGACGCAGCAAGGCTTTCCTGAACGACCAGCCGATCAGTGTAACATTGCTCGCCCAAATCGGGAACATGCTGGTGGAAATTCACGGTCAGCATGAAACGCAGGGGCTTCTTGATCCCTCAACACACCGTCTGCATCTCGACCAGTTTGCCCGCCTGTCTGATGACTTACAGACCCTCAAAGGCTTCTGGAACATATGGAAAAATGCAGAAGAAGATTTTGAGAAACAAAAACGTGCCTCGGAAAAAGCACGGGAAGAAGAAGACTACCTGCGGCAGGCGATTGAAGATCTGGATGCCCTGAACCCGCAGGAGAATGAGGAAGATGACCTTACGGAACTGCGCGCCCGTCTCATGAACCGTGAAAGCATTCTGGAAGCACTGAATACCGCTTACCATGCCTTGCAGGGAGAACATGATCCGGTCAATACCGCTGCGCGTGTGCTGGAACGCATCGCCGACAAAGCCGGGGAACAAATAGATGAAACGCTCGGCGCACTGGAACGGGCAAGTGCGGAAATTCAGGAGGCGGTGTCTCTTATTCACGGATTGTCCGACAATCTGCAAGAGGGCGACTATAACCTGCAGGAAATTGACGACCGCCTCTTTGCCTTAAAAGCGCAGGCTCGCAAACATCAATGTACTGTTTCCGAGCTGCCGGAAAAGCGCAACGAACTGGCCGAAGCCCTGAACCTGATTGAAGCAGGAGATGACCTGCTTTCAGACCTTTTGAAAAAAGCCAATCTGGCCAAAAAGGAGTATGTGGCTCTGGCGGAAAGAATTTCTATCGTTCGCAAGGAAACAGCCGGAACGCTGGACAAAGATCTTGCCAGAGAGCTGCCCCCCCTCAAAATGGAACGCGCCAGATTTATGACCCGCATTGCCAACTTGCCGGAGGATCAGTGGAACGAGACCGGGATGGATCAGGTACGTTTTCTGGTCGCCACCAATCCGGGTGCAGAGCCCGGCCCACTCGGTAAAATTGCGTCCGGCGGGGAGATGTCCCGCTTTATGCTGGCCTTAAAAGTTGTCATGGCGGAGGTCAGTACCGTGCAAACCATGATCTTTGATGAAGTGGATGCAGGAATTGGCGGCGCGACGGCGGATGCCGTGGGCGAGCGCCTCTCCCGCCTCGGTCAAAATCTGCAAGTGCTGGTTGTCACCCACTCCCCGCAGGTTGCCGCACGCGGATCATACCACTGGATCGTACAAAAGGGAGGCGATGATCATTTGATCACAACGGACATCACCGCCCTGCAAAACGATTCTGAGCGCCGCGAGGAAATCGCCCGCATGCTCTCCGGGGCCGAAATTACAGGCGAAGCGCGCCGCGCCGCCGCCAAGTTACTGGAAGGAAAAGCCGCTTAGGAAAGGACGTCTGCCATGCCAATTTCAATCGGAAATATCTCTCTTTATATGGGGCCACATACGGCGGGTGCGCCGGACAATCTGGAAGAGGTCATTGTCGACTTCATTGACGGCGCAAAGAAATCTCTGGATGTCGCTGTACAGGAACTGGAATCCGAACCCATTGCCCGCGCTCTGGTCAAAGCGCGGCAGCGCGGCGTCAAAATACGCATCGTTCTGGAGGGAGATTACCTGATCGCTGACCGGGCGGTTTCCGACCCGTTTGACATGGAACAAATGGAAGCACATGATCCCAACCGTACTTTGATCGCCGCTCTATGGCGCGCCAAAATAGACGTACGCACGGATTACAACCCTTATATTTTTCACCAGAAATTTATCGTGCGGGATTTTGACGGGGACGCCCGGCTTTTGACAGGGTCTACCAATTTTACACCGACAGGCACACATAAAAACCTGAACCATGTGGCCATCTTTGATCATAAAAATGTTGCCAGAGAGTATATGGAGGAATTTGAAGAAATCTGGAGCGGCACATTCGGGGAAAAGCGGAACCGCCATGAACGGCATCCGTCGCAACCACGGGTTTCTGATGTATCTTTACGGATTAACTTTGCCCCCGACCATATGCCGGAAATGGAAATCATGAAACAGATGCTCAAGGCCAGACAGCGAATTGATTTTGCCATTTTCACCTTTGCGCAATCTTCCGGGATTGATGACACGATGATTGCCCTGTCCCGCGCCGGATTATCTGTCCGGGGTATCGCAGATTCGGCGCAGGGTAATCAGGATTGGGCGGCCTCCCGTCCCTTACATGAAAGTGGCGTGGACTTTTATCTGGCAAAAAAAAATTCCGCTGATTTTGGTAAATTGCACCACAAGCTGATGGTCATTGACGAACAGGTCGTTATCATTGGAAGTTTCAACTACACCAATCCGGCAACGATGGTGAATGATGAAAACATTATTGTGATTGGCGATCTGGATGAAACCCGTCCGGAAGGCATAGAGAACCAGAAGAAGCTGGGGGCCTATGCCCTGGACGAGATCAACCGGATTATTGATCGTCACGGCCAGAAACTGGCCGATTGACGCATTTCGTTATTGTCAGGCCGCCGCCTTACCGCCGCCGATGGACATATCAGCTTTTTTGACCGTCATAGCCTCAGGTGTCAAAACATCTTCGCGGACTGGTGTGACAGTCTCCCCATGCAACGCGATATCCAGCCCCTGATATTCCACGTCCGGAGACACGCGCAGCCCCATCACGGATTTGACCATAAGCAGCAGAACACATGTCATCACGCCGGAATATGCCATCGTCACCACAACAGACAGGATTTGCGCCACCAACTGGTCCGGGTTGCCGTAAAGAAGGCCCGCCGCGCCGCCGCCGATCTCCGGGTTGGCAAACACGCCGACCAGAACCGCGCCGACAATCCCGCCAATACCATGCAGGCTGAACACATCCAGTGCGTCATCATATTTCAGCATTTCTTTCAGATGTTTAACAGCAATGTAGCAAATAAGACCCGCCGCAGCACCAATCACCAACGAGCCTTGAAAATCCACAAACCCTGCCGCCGGAGTGATCGCAACCAACCCCGCGACAACACCGGATAACGTTCCCTGTACACTCACCTTGCCACGATCAATCATTTCATAAATCATCCAGACCAATGCTGCCATCGCGGCGGCAGAGTTTGTGACCAGCATCGCATAGCCTGCTGATGTTCCTGCTGATAAAGCGGAGCCTGCATTAAACCCAAACCAGCCGACCCACAACATGCCCGTCCCGATCACACTCAGGATCAGGTTATTGGAGGTAGACGGATCACGCCGTGTTTTCAAGCCCCGCCCTAGTAAAATCGCCGCCATCAGACCCGCAACACCGGAATTGATGTGCACCACCGTTCCGCCCGCGAAATCAAGCGCGTCCCCATAACCGAGCATGCCGTTATACCCCTCCAGCTCGACCCCGCCGATAAAGCCGCCCGGCCCCCAGACCCAGTGCGCAATCGGCGCATAAACACAAATCATCCACAGAGGCGCAAACACCATCAAAGATGTAAATTTAATCCGGTCAGCCACCGCGCCCACCAGCAACGCCACAGTAATGATCGCAAAGGTCATCTGAAAGACGATAAAGACCGTTTCCGGGATTGTGCCCGTCGCCGAGTCGGGCATAACCCCGTTCAACATGAATTTTCCAATCCCGCCGACAAAGCTGGAGCCTTCTGAAAATGCCAGTGTATAGCCGATTACCGGCCAGGCCACGCCAACCAGAACACAAACGGCCAGACTTTGCATCAGCGTTGCCAGAACATTGTCCCGCTTCACCAACCCGCCATAAAACAGGGCAAGTCCGGGAACCGTCATCATCAAAACCAGTAACGACGAAACCAGTAACCAGGCCGTATCGCCGCTATCAATCACTTCTGCCTGCGCAAATGCGGGCATCGAAAAAAGTGTTACCAGTGTGAAAAACAAAACTCTGTACATCGCTCCAAGTCCTTATTTTATCTTAACGTCAAGGCATGCAAAATTTGCATGTCAGGTATGTATTAAGGCATTAAGCGGTCTTTTTCAAGAAAAATTTGATAACGCACCCGAAAAGGAACGATGAGAGCTCTAAAAGGTTAAAGATTTTGGCCTTCGCCAGAATGACGAAGAAACAGGAATTGAGTGCCATAAGTATAAAAAAATAGGATTAAAATCCCCCTACCGACTCTCAACAATCATGCGATCGGGTTCCCGCAGATCTATGACAGACACGTCTTTTTCCAGAATCTGGTCTTCCTGCTGCGCGACGGACAGTCTGCGCAGAGCAAAACCGACGTCACTTTCCGGCAGGGAGATGATTTTCCCGTTTTTCATCTTCAAATCCCAACGGCGATCGCCGACCAGAATCGCCCCCTCGACCTCTTTCAGTATCTCCGGCTCTGCCTGTAAAAGTTCAAGCAGGCCGGACGCTCTGTGCGGCGCGTTCTGCCCGGTCAGAATAATCAAATCCTTGAAATCTTCTCTTAAAACATCCGTCAGGATTGTACCGTCATCGCCAATCACCACGACTTTTCCGTTCTGTTGCCACAGGGCGTAAGGCGTGTATTCTTGCAAAATTACATGAATCGTATTCGGCATACGGCGCATCACCTTTGCCTCCCGCACCCACGAGATTTTCTGGATCAGCGGTTGTATATCTTCCGGATGAAAATCCAGAAGCGGATCACCTTCATTTGTATTAATCAGGACTCTTAATAATTCCAGATCGGTATTTTCACGGCCTTCAATAATGATGTTTTCAACGCGGAAGCCCTGCTCCGCCGCCGTCTCAATGACCTTTTCCTCCATAAAGTTCCAGGATGCCGTACTAGCCCCGCTCAGGAAAAACCACGCGCCAAGCCAGGCAACAAAAACCAGAACACCTAAAATCAGGCCAAACTTTTTCGCCCATACCAGCAGTGTTGATGTTACGCTGCTTCGTCCGCGACGGTCTTTGAGTCCGTCTGACCACCGTCTGCCTTGTCCTTGTCTTTTATTGTTTCTTGCTTTTCGTGACATTTTGCTGTTTCAACCAGATGACGGCAGAGATCCGTAAAGGACATACCATGATGAATAACCTGAGACGGGCCAATGGAACCGGGCGTCAAACCGGGCTGGGTATTGATCTCCAGAAAATAGACCGCATGCGCCGCTTCCTCAATCCTATCATCATACACATAATCACATCTGGCAAGCCCGTTGCAGCCCAGAGCAATATACAAACGCTCCGACCAGTCCATAATCAACTCTTTGACATCGGCAGGAACAGGCGCCGGAAGCAGATATTCGGTGCGGGTGTCCTGATATTTCGCCTCATAATCAAAGAAATCCGTATGCGGCTTGATCTCCGTCACATCCTGCGCCTTGCCGTCCAGAATGGCAC
>CAKZKV010000206.1 GCA_937124505.1 uncultured Alphaproteobacteria bacterium | reverse complement strand
AATGGGAGTGAAAACAATTTTGATAAAAACCATCAAGCCACTCCAGAGGCCAACTGCAACAGCACCGATTCCAGAAAAACTCAGGAATATGGCCCATAGTGTGCTTCCCGTTTGCAAGGCACCGTCCAGGATTGTTCCATATGATCGGTAACGGCACCTGCGGAACGCTTCTGGCAAGGTTTCATTCAAAGCACCACTGGAAATGATTAAATCACGCAAGGTTTTCTTGTTTGCATACAGAATAAGCATAAAAGTCCCCGTGGCCATGCCGCCAAATCCAAAGACCAGTCCATAAAAGCCAATATCCAGTGCCTGAAAGATACCGCCTGAAATGGTTCCTATCGCCACCCCCAATGTCAGACCTGTTCCGGCCAGAGACACTTCATTTCCAACATTTTCATCAGACACAGAGATGGCAAAAAAGACATGATACAGTGCCCAGAACGGGGCGTTCACGAGGGCAAAAATCAATCCTATCATCGCAGGTGTTAATTCGTAAGGCCAGGCAAGTGTCAGAACCATTGCAGAGGAGAGTATAGCGGTGATAAACGGGTAGATAACCTTCCCCCCGTATCTGGTAATCATTAAAAAGATGGCAATCACAAGGCTGCTGATGAGGGCATATTTTGTGAGTTGAAAACTCATCATTTCACTCATCTCCAGTTTGACAAGATCAATAATGATAAATAAATCCAGAAACGAGTAAGAGAAGGCAAAGATAACGGATGTAAAGTAAAGATATGCTCTTGGAACATCTTTGCATGGCAAAATAAACGCCTCATATAGAAAGCGCTTTAATTCTCTGATCCCTCCAAGGGGGCGACGTTTCAGGGCGTTAAACGGCATATTTGTATGATGATGTTTGCCTACAATAATGCAAGCAGAGAATTAAATCTCAAACAATTTTTCCAGATTGTCGGTCAGTGCTTTCGCCAACCCGTCCACATCGCTGATTTTGATTGAATTTTGATAGTATCTGGTTACGTCGTGGCCGATGCCAATGGCGGTTAGCTCCGTATCAGGACGTTGTTCTATTTTTTCAATCACGTCCCGCAGGTCCCGCTCCAGAATATTGGAAGGATTCGCCGATAAGGTGGAATCATCTACCGGCGCGCCGTCAGAAATCACGATCAGGATTTTGCGGTGTTCCGCACGCTTGGCGATTCTGTTATACGCCCAAGCCAAGGCTTCCCCGTCAATATTTTCCTTCAGGATACCTTCTTTCAACATCAGGCCCAGATTCTTTTGTGCTTTACGCCATGGTTCGTCGGCATTTTTATATATGATATGACGCAGATCATTCAGGCGTCCCGGGTTTTCAGGGCGACCGTTCTTGATC
Organism: uncultured Alphaproteobacteria bacterium; assembly: GCA_937124505.1. GTDB lineage: Bacteria > Pseudomonadota > Alphaproteobacteria > Micavibrionales > Micavibrionaceae > JACKIP01. Next base: position 866 of record CAKZKV010000206.1, on the reverse strand, counting down.
CAGAGGTCTCGGGAATGCCCCCCCTTCCAGTTGCAGGTTGTAAACCCTAAAATCTCGACACGTACACCACATCTTTCCAGCGTTTTGGCGATAACATCCGTACAAATGGCCGCTGTTGTAATAGGGCGTCCGCGCATGGAACCGGAATTGTCAATCAGCATGGTGACAATGGTGTCCCGGAACGGTGCGGTTTTTTCAACCTTGTAGCTAAGAGGGACATTCGGATTGGCAACAATCCGGGAAAGACGGGACGTGTCCAGCATGCCGTCTTCCTGATCAAATTCCCATGATCGTTTTTGCTGTGCGAGAAGCTTTCTTTGTAATTTATGCGCCAGTCTTGTGACGGTCGCTTGCAGGGACGACGTTTGTTCATCAAGTTTTTGACGCAGTTTGCCGAGTTCATCCCTGCCTGCCAGATCTTTTGCTGACACAATTTCGTCATATTCTTTGGTATAGGTTGTGTACGTACTTTTTTTGTCCCTCAGAGGGTCTGTCAGCGATTGCTCATATGCGGATTCGCCGCCTGCGGCCTCTCCATCCATATCGCCGGGATCGCTCATATCATCCGGAAAAAAGTCCCACGGCTGCTGCTCGGAAGAGCCGTGTTGTTCTTCGCCCATGGCGTCACTTTCAAGTTCCTGCAATCCACTCTCACCGCTTTGTTGTGATTCTCCAGCGGATTGAGAGTCTTCCGCCTCTTGTTGATCCGGCTGTTCGCCACAGTTTTCTTCATTCTCTGGAACGTCCTGCTCCATGCGGCCTTTCTGATCTGTTCCAAGAATGAGGTGCTCGGCAATTTTTCGCGCTTCTTTAGAAAAAGCAGCCTGATCTTTCAGCGTATCTTTTAAGGAATGAAACCCGTCAGC
>CAKZKV010000205.1 GCA_937124505.1 uncultured Alphaproteobacteria bacterium | reverse complement strand
CACAAAACAATACCATCAATCTTAATCCCTGAATAGTGTCAACACACCCTAAAAATTATGAGTGAGCGTTTTACCGTTATGTCTGAACAGGCCATATCTGATGCTTTGGCTGATTTGCCGGACTGGTCTCTTGAAAAAGACGGACTGAAACGTGTGTTCCAGTTCAAGGACTTCATGGAGGCCTTTGCTTTTTTGACAAAGGTTGCTATGTCTGCCGAGGCATTAAATCACCATCCCGAAATATTTAACGTTTACAACAAGGTTACGATCAGCGGTCTATGTACACATGAGGCAGATCATGCCATTACAACCCTGGATATAGAGCTTGCCGGAAAAATATCAGATTTCGTTTCATAAACTTGACTGAAATCAAAGAAGCTATTTTCTTTTAAGAGAAAAATTTTATATTAGTTTATAAAAACAAAAGGGTTTGCAGATCATGGACTTCGAACGTTTTACCGAAAAATCACGTAGTTTTATGCAGCAGGCACAAACGCTTGCCATGCGCCATAACCATCAATCTCTGGAGCCTGAGCATATGTTAAAGGTCATGCTGGAGGATGAGGACGGACAGATTGTCAAACTGATCCAGAATGCCGATGGTGACGTACAACGCCTGAAGAATGATGTTGAGCGTGAAATCGCGAAATTGCCAAGTGTTGAAGGTCCAGGGGCCGGCGCATTGAGATTATCAACGGATCTCGCCAAAATCATGGATAATGCCGTGAACGTTGCGGAAAAAGCCGGTGACAAATACGTCACGGCAGAACGTATTTTACAGGCCATGTCATTGGCCAAAAAGGCGAATATCGTTGATTTGCTGGAGTCTTGCGGATTGAAGGACAGTAACCTGAATCAGGCGATCAATGCTATGCGCAAGGGACGTACGGCAGATACGGCAAGCGCGGAGAGTTCTTTTGACGCGTTGAACAAATATGCTCTGGACGTGACACAAAAAGCCAGAGACGGAAAACTTGACCCTGTGATCGGACGTCTGGAGGAAATTAGACGTACAGTGCAGGTTCTGTCCCGACGTACGAAAAACAACCCTGTATTGATCGGCGAGCCGGGCGTTGGAAAAACGGCTATTATTGAGGGCCTTGCCCAGCGCATTGTCAATGGAGACGTCCCTGAATCACTGGAAAACAAACGGTTGATGGCGCTTGATCTGGGAGCCCTTCTTGCTGGCGCGAAATTCAGAGGAGAATTTGAAGAACGGTTAAAAGCCGTTCTGGATGAAATTAAAACTGCAGAAGGGGAAATCATTCTGTTTCTGGATGAACTTCACACGCTTGTCGGCGCTGGCAAGGCAGAAGGGGCGATGGATGCCGGGAACATGCTGAAACCTGCCCTCGCCCGTGGTGAATTGCATATGGTTGGCGCGACAACCCTTGATGAGTACAGGCAGCATATTGAAAAGGATGCCGCCCTCGCCCGCCGGTTCCAGCCGGTTTTTATCGAGGAACCAAGCGTCGAGGACACAATTTCGATTTTGCGGGGAATCAAGGAAAAGTATGAGTTGCATCATGGTGTACGTATCACGGATTCGGCACTGGTTTCTGCGGCAACTTTATCGAACAGGTATATTACAGACCGCTTTTTGCCGGATAAGGCGATTGATTTGATGGATGAGGCTGCAAGTTGACAGCAAGCCGGAGGAAATCGAGGTCTTGGATCGCCGTGTCATTCAGCTTAAAATTGAGCGTGAAGCTTTGAAGAAAGAAACAGACAGCGCCTCTCAGGAACGCTTAAAAATACTGGACAAGGAATTAAATGAACTTGAGTCCAAATCCGCTGATTTGACGTCCCAATGGCAAACGGAAAAAGAAAAGCTGAATGCTGCACAAAAAGCTACGGAAGAACTGGATAAAGCCAGAATTGACCTTGAAAAGGCGGAGCGCGGCGGGAACTGGGAAGATGCCAGCAAGCTGAAATACAGTGTCATTCCCGAACTTGAGAAAAAGCTTCACGAAAGCGAGCATGTCTCCAAAAGCAGCCTGATCAATGAAGAAGTCACGCCGGATGATATTGCGGAGATTGTTTCGCGATGGACAGGCATTCCAATTGACCGGATGATGGAAGGCGAGCGCGAGAAACTGCTGCATATGGAAGCAAATCTCGGCCAGCGCGTGATTGGACAAAAAGAGGCGATTAATTCAATTTCTCAGGCCATTCGCCGCAGTCGTGCAGGATTGCAGGACCCTCGGCGCCCGATGGGGTCTTTCATGTTTCTGGGGCCAACCGGAGTTGGGAAAACGGAACTGACGAAAGCTCTGGCAGAATTTCTTTTTGACGAT
>CAKZKV010000204.1 GCA_937124505.1 uncultured Alphaproteobacteria bacterium | reverse complement strand
CGTCATCTACAACGTACAGAAGTCCGGGAAGCGGAGGAATTTTTCTCGAAAGGGCAAAAAGGCTCCTCCGCCATGCCGCACAAGCGCAACCCGATTTTAACGGAAAATCTGACCGGGCTGGCGCGGCTGGTGCGGGCGGCTGTGGTTCCTGCAATGGAAAACGTGGCTTTGTGGCATGAGCGTGATATCTCCCATTCATCGGTTGAACGCAATATTGCGCCGGATGCGACCGTTACGCTGGATTTTGCCCTGCACCGTATGGCGATGGTCATTGAAAACCTGCTGGTTTACCCGGACACCATGAAAGCCAATCTGGAACGGACGGGGGGGCTGGTGTTTTCCCAGAGAACCATGCTGGCGATGACACAGGCCGGAATTTCAAGAGAGGATGCTTACCGCATCGTCCAGAGTTCAGCAATGAACGTATGGGAAAATATGGGGCAGACCACGTTCCGTAAGGAAATTGAGGAAAATAAAGACGTGACGGCCAAATTGACAAAGGAAGACATTGACCGGATTTTTGATTATACTGTTTACATTAAAAACGTGGAAACTGTATTCGGGCGGGTGTTCGGATGAGACATTTTTTTTACATCGGCTTTCTGGCTTTGACATTTTTTATAACGGCATGCTCCGGGTCGGCTGACCGTCCACCGAATGATGAGGAATTGCGCGTAGCCGCCAGCCAGACGGTTTTTCAGATCAATGATGAAGTCAGACGTATTGCCGATGAATGCCGTGGCGAGGGAAGCGTGATTGTCAATCCGCTCAAGGCCATGAAATGTGCCTCCGTTTGCTCCTTTGATCCGAAAGAGTGCCGCAAAATTCCAAAACTGGACATGACGAACTTTAAAAAACTGGCCTGTGAGAAGGCGGCTGGAGAACCAGGCTGGATCTGTGATTACGAATATCAGGTGACGTCAGATAGTGAATTTATCATGAAGATGTTCAGAAATACCTATGGCGATCAAAGCCGGGCAACAGGGCGTTTTATCAAAACTGACCAGGGTGACTGGATTATGGTCGAGACAAGTTCCTGATCTTAAGGCTACCCTTTTTGTTTCAATACTGGCGGGGGGCGAGCATTCAGATTTCTGTTGGCTCTAAAAGCGATGGTGACAATACATAATCATAAAGTGGATGTCTGATTATATAACTATTCCCGCCTCTCCTGTTTTCCAAAATCATTGAATCCTTGCTTTTTGGCCGTTAAAGGTCTAAGTGTTTTAAGAAATTAATATGTGGTAAAGAAAGGTTAATAGTTAATTAACATAATTATTGACAACTTCTAGCCATAGGCGTATATTCGTTATACATCAAAAGTTAACATAATGTTAATTTTTCTGTGTGAGGGACATTGACAGGAGCTATCATGACACAACAAAATGAAAATAATATTCAAGAAGATCAAGGCTTTATTTCAGCAGAACAGCGTGAGGAAAAGCCCGCTGATTTACCTGTTTGTTCAAAAGAGGACTATGCGTTCAATCCTGAAGATATTGAGGATATCTCTCTGGAAAATGATACGCTTGTCATCACACTAAAGGATGGCTCGGAAGTTACGATTGATAACTTTACAGGTGTAATGGCTGCAACTGGGTTGAGCCAGCTCACTCTGGCGGATGGAACGACCGTAGATTTGAGCGCCTACAAAGCGATGCTTGCGACTGCGCAGGAAGAAAGCGGCGAGGCCGGTGAAACAGGGGACACACAGGCGGCATCTGGCTCAGAGGAGCAGACAGGGACGGATACTGAGGAGGAAACAGCAGACGCGACCAATGCACCGTCTGAAGAAACTCTGGAAACTGTTCTTGCTGAGGGTGTTCAGGAAAGCCAGTCAATCGTCGACGAGGTTATTGAAAACATTGCGAATATAGAGCCTGCCGCCGGGGAAGAAGTTGATGAAATCATTATAGCTGAAACCAATAATGAGGGAGAGGTTGAAGTTATCGAAATCGAAACGGCTGCGGGGGATGAACAAAGTCTGGCAGAACTGGCACAAAGACTGGCAGAAATTGAAACAGCCGCCGGTGATGCGGGAACTGCGGGAGCGGCGGGTGGCCGTGGCGGATATGGATTTGAAAGTTCTACAGATGCCATTAGATCTGTTCCCCTGAACGCCATCGGCCCGATTGGCCCGACTGCCCTGCAATACGGTGTTTCCAACCAACAGGATAAGCTGTTCTTTATCGAGCCATTAACGCCGCCTGCCTTGACTGTGAATAATGATATTGATAATGCGATTGTCAAAGAAGACGGCAGCATTTTTGTTCCGATTATTGCCACTTTGCAAGGTGGTGATATTGCTGCGCAAATCCTGACCGTGACAATTTCAGGTGTTGATGCTGCGACCGCCGCAACGGGCGGTTTCCTGCCAACAGCCGTTCTGGGGGTTTATTCCCAGACATTACCTGCCGGAACTAATTACGATGGTGGGATTACAGTGACGCCTGCCGCGCAATCCGATGTTGATCTGGGGCAGTTCAGTGTTGTGGCCACAGCTTTCAAGCCAAGCACAGGTGAAATTGAAAGCGTGTCTGATGATGCTACCGTTATTACGGATGCTGTGGCTGACAAGCCTGTCGTGGAC
>CAKZKV010000203.1 GCA_937124505.1 uncultured Alphaproteobacteria bacterium | reverse complement strand
CGTGGTTCCATGGTGAATATCGGGGAAGCGATTGGTGTGATGGCGGCCCAGTCTATCGGGGAGCCGGGAACACAGCTGACCATGCGGACGTTCCACATTGGCGGAGCGGCGCAACGTGGGGCCGAGCGCTCCTCCGTTGAATCAAACCTAGCCGGTAAAATTGAAATCCGCCATGAAAACACAGTGACGAACTCTGAAGGCGTTCACATTGTTATGGGACGGAACATGGAAGTCGCCATTCTGGACGATAAAGGAAAAGAGAAAGTGTCTCATCGTATTCCATACGGTGCAAAGCTGCTTGTGAAAAATAATGCCAAGATCAAGGCAGGTGACAAGATCGCCGAATGGGATCCTTACACCGTGCCGATTATCACAGAAAAAGACGGGGTTGCCAGCTACTTTGACCTGGTTGACGGCGTGTCCGTGACGGATAAAACAGACGAAGCGACAGGCATTTCTTCCAAAGTCGTGATTGACTGGAAATCACAGTCCAAGGGTAGTGAACTGAAGCCACGTATTTCAATTCTGGACAAGAAAGGGGAGGTGATCAGCCTGCCAAACGGTCTGCCGGCAAATTACTATATGTCTGTGGATTCCATTCTCTCCATTGAGAACGGACAAGAGGTCAAGGCCGGGGACATTATCGCCCGTATTCCGCGTGAAACATCGAAAACACGCGATATTACAGGTGGTCTGCCACGTGTTGCCGAGCTGTTCGAAGCCCGTATTCCGAAAGATTTTGCGGTGATTTCTGAAATCGACGGCTATGTTGAATTCGGAAAGGACTATAAGTCCAAGCGCCGGATTGTGGTTAATCCTGTGGACAAGTCTGAGGAAAGCCGTGAATACCTGATTCCGAAAGGTCGTCACCTGGCGGTGCAGGAAGGGGACTTCGTGCGCAAGGGCGATCCGCTTCTGGATGGGGCGCTGGTGCCGCATGACATTCTGGACGTGATGGGGATTGAGGCCTTGGCTGAGTACCTTGTCAACGAAGTGCAGGACGTTTACCGTCTGCAGGGTGTGAAAATCAATGACAAGCACATTGAAGTGGTCATCCGCCAGATGATGCAGAAAATCGAGATTCAGGAAGTCGGCGACACGACCTTTCTGGTCGGGGAACAGGTTGACCGTGAGGAGTTTGAATCCGTCAACCGCAAATACATTGCGGACGGCAAGCAACCGGCCATCGGGAAACCGATCCTGCAGGGGATTACGAAGGCCTCCCTGCAAACCCGCTCTTTCATCTCTGCGGCATCCTTCCAGGAAACAACCCGCGTTCTGACCGAAGCGGCCACACAGGGCAAGGTGGACAAGTTGATCGGCCTGAAAGAAAACGTGATTGTCGGTCGTCTGATCCCTGCCGGGACAGGGGCGTATATGGGACGTATTCGCAAACTGGCGGCGGAGCGTGATGCCATTGCCATGGCGGCTTACCAGCAATCCGAAGCGCTCGGCGTTGATGATGATGCCGCCGCGCAGGAAGCCGTTGAGGATCAGCGCGAAGCCGCGAACGGATGATGAGTGATTTGGTGAATTAGTTATTTAGAAAAGCCGCTGGAAAGCGGCTTTTTTTCTATATGTTTGTCTCTAAATCAGTCTGTTTGAGGAACGCTTGTCTGAAGCGCGAGGGCGTGCAATTCCTCACCCATTTTGCCTTTCAGGGCGTCATAGACCATTTGGTGCTGCTTCACGCGAGTCAGGCCTTCAAAAGCTTTTGATTTGATATGCGCGGCGTAGTGATCGCCGTCCCCGGCGAGATCCTGAATGTCGATTTCCGCATCCGGGAAGGCTTCTTTGATCAGGGCTTCAAGATGGTCTTGTTCCAGGGGCATTGTGTGACTCTCCTTCTAAGTCTAACTCATATAATCAGGTAACCAGTTTTCATGTAAAGCGAATAATTCTTCTAAAGATATGGTGTCAGAAGAGGTCAATTCAAGGTTTGACCCACCGGTGACACCAATTTCAATGATGGGAATATTTTCACTTTCGGCCAAAGCTTTGAAATCCTCAGGTGTACGTGTGGTGATCATGTAACGTGCCTGATCCTCGCCAAACCAGAAAGGCAGCGGCGCAGCGGCTGAAATCTTCGCGCCTTTTTTGCCTGCCAGTGCCATCTCCGCCAGTGCGCAAAGCGGCCCACCATCAGAGATATCATGGCATGCCGTAATGAGTTTTTTCCTAATCGTGTTCAGGATAAAATGCCCATGATTTTTTTCCTTGGACAGATCAGTTTGTGGAGGGATTCCAGCATCTTGCACATCTATGTTGCACACATCCCTCAGATAGGAGGACTGTCCCAAATGGCCGTCTGTGAGGCTCTCTGCACCAACGATAAAAATATGCTCTCCGTCGTCCTTGATGGCCATGTCCATGGATAGGGTGACGTCTTCAATCAAACCGACCCCGCCAATCACAGGTGTTGGCAGGATGCCCTTGCCGTTTGTTTCGTTATAGAGGGAGACGTTGCCGGAAACCACGGGGTAATCCAGTACATTGCAAGCCTCGGCAATGCCTTCGATACATCTGACGAACTGGTACATGATATCCGGGCGTTCGGGATTGCCAAAATTCAGGTTATTTGTGAGGGCGCGGGGCGTTGCGCCGGACGCGCATAAATTCCGGTAACTCTCCGCGACAATCTGCTTACCACCTTCAAACGGATCGGCGTAACAATAATGCGGATTACAATCCGAAGACATCGCCAGGGCCTTGTTCTCAGAGACTTTCACAATCGCCGCGTCACTGGCGCGGCCCGATTGCGTATCGGTAATGCCGGAGCTGGCTTTTGTTTCGCCCATCACAAGAGAATCGTATTGCTCCCAGATCCAGCGTTTCGAGGCCATGTCGGGCGATGCGATGAGTTTTTTCAGTGCGGATAGCGGGTCAGTTAGGCAGCGAGACAGAAGCTCTTCTGTCGTCACTGTCTTATTGACATACTGTTTGACTGGCCGGTCATAAATCGGCGCATCATCCACCAGAGGCGGAACGGGAATATCGCACCATCTCTGCCCGTACATATCCAGTACGAGGTGACGCTCTTCAATGGTTTCGCCGATGACGGCAAAGTCGAGGTCCCATTTTTCAAAAATTTCTTTCGCTTCGTCTTCATGTCCGGGCTTGAGGATCATCAGCATCCGTTCCTGAGATTCGGAGAGCATGATTTCATAGGGGGTCATATTCGGTTCACGTTGCGGCACCAGATCAAGGTTCAGATGTACCCCGATTTTGCCCTTATCGGCAATTTCAACGGAAGAGGAGGTGAGACCCGCCGCGCCCATGTCCTGAATGGAAACAATCACGTCCTTTTGCATAAGCTCAAGGCAGGCCTCAAGCAGAAGCTTTTCCGTGAACGGATCGCCGACTTGAACGGTAGGACGTTTTTCCTCTGCACCGTCGTCAAACTCGGCT
>CAKZKV010000202.1 GCA_937124505.1 uncultured Alphaproteobacteria bacterium | reverse complement strand
CGCCGAAGCGCGCATCGTCTATGGCGGTGACGGACACCTGACCGAGCTGCAACAACCCAGATACGGCCAGCAGCTCTATGATATTATCTTTCCGTTTTAGCAGTGTAGCAGTGAGACAGTTGGTCAGTGAAATAGTGGAACAGTAGTATAACTGTCTTACTGCCCCACTGACATACTGTCCAACTGACATACTGTCCAACTGAGCCTAATCCCGCTGGGTTTTCTCTTTTCGCTCGTGGCGTTCCTGCGCTTCCAGGCTGAGAGTTGCGTTTGGGCGGGCCTTCAGGCGGGGAATCGAAATTTCGTCCCCGGTTTCCTCACAATAGCCGTATTCCCCGTCTTCGATACGTTGCAGGGCTTCATCAATTTTCTTGATCAGCTTGCGCGTCCGGTCTTTTGTGCGAAGCTCCAGAGCATGGTCGGTTTCTTCGGAGGCACGGTCAGCAATATCCGGTTTTTGCAGATTCGTCGCTTGCAGCGTATTGGCAATCGTTTCATTCATGCCTTGCAGCAAATCCTTTTTCCAGTCCAGCAACAGCTTACGAAAATAAGCCAGCATGACAGGGTTCATAAAGTCCCCTTGATCCTCTTCCGGATCATAATCAGGGGGCACAATAACGGTGTTTGGTGATGTCATGACAGAATCCTGTGTAATTTTAATCAGCCTATCGTTTTTAAGGATTTTCCGGCTTTTGATCAAGAGCTTTTCGCATTTTTGCCAATTCAACCTGTGCACGAAGATCAATCTCATCCAGCAAGGCCGCCAGTTTACTGTCTGTCACCCGCTCCCGGTGTATGGACACCATATCAGCGATATCAACCATATGTGACATCTTGACCTGACCGCCGAGCATCGCCATATGCAGCTTATCGAGTTCCTTTAACACATTGTCCGCGCGTTGCGTCATGCGACGTCTTGCCGCCCGCTCCGTCGGGTCTTCCACGGATTGCACCGCCAGTAACGCATCCACCGCTGTAATAGATTGCGGTGCCGAAGCCGCGCTTGCCTCTTTGGTGGCTCCGGCAGACATAAAATCACCAAAGCCGCCCCCCTCCGCCGGATTTGCCTTGGAGGACTTCTTGACGGAACCAGTACCAGATGTTTTGTTTGGACCTTGTATTTTCATGTGCGATTATTTTGTTTCTGCTTTATCCTATAAGAAATATTTTAGAAAGTTGTAAAGAACTTGACCACAGGTCTCTCACCTTTTTATAACACACTATGAATGAATTAAAGAAGCGTATCAGCATTTCCGGCGAACCCGGCAGCGGCAAAAGCACCTTTGCAAAGTCTGTTGCCCATTATACCGGCTTTGAAATGATCACCACGGGCAATATCTTTCGCAAGCTGGCGGCAGAGCGCGGCATCTCCATCACACAACTCAATGAGATGGCTGAAATCCAGAAAGAGCTTGATGCGCAGGTTGATGACTAACTGCAATCTCTTAATGACACAGATACACCGCTGGTTCTTGATTC
>CAKZKV010000201.1 GCA_937124505.1 uncultured Alphaproteobacteria bacterium | reverse complement strand
CCCGTAGTCGGCCAGCGCAGCCTTGACGCGCATCATGTCCAGAACCGGGATGCCTTCGGTGATACAGACAATCAGCTCAATCTCCGCGTCAATGGCTTCCAGAATGGAATCCGCGGCAAAGGGCGGCGGCACGTAAATAACAGACGCGTTACAACCCGTCTTTGCTTTGGCTTCTTCGACCGTGTTAAACACCGGCAGGCCCAGATGCTCCTGCCCGCCTTTGCCCGGTGTAACCCCACCGACCATGTGAGTGCCATAGGCAATGGCCTGCTCGGAGTGAAATGTGCCCTGAGCCCCGGTGAACCCCTGACAGATGAGTTTGGTCTGTTTATTGACGAGTACTGACATTTTGATTCCTTTTTACTAATCTTCTAACTTCTAATTTCTAACTTCTAATTCCTCACTCAAGCTGCCTTGGCCGCTTCTTTTGTGGCCTTGACGACTTTTTCCGCCGCATCGGCCAGATCATTGGCGGAGATAATCGGCAGACCGGAATTGGCCATTAACTCCTTGCCTTTCTCGACATTGGTTCCTTCCAGACGCACCACCAGAGGCACGGACAGATTGACCTCTTTCGCTGCAGCGATAACCCCTTCGGCAATCACATCACAGCGCATGATCCCGCCAAAGATATTCACGAGAATGCCTTTGACATTCGGATCGGAGAGGATGATTTTAAACGCTGCCGTGACCTTTTCCTTATCGGCACCACCGCCAACATCCAGAAAGTTTGCCGGTTCCCCGCCATAGAGCTTGATAATATCCATCGTGGACATTGCCAGACCGGCCCCGTTCACCATACAACCAATATTTCCATCCAGTGCCACATAGGACAGATCATATTCATGCGCCTGACGCTCTTTTTCATCTTCTTCGGTTTCGTCACGCATGGCAGCCACTTCAGGATGGCGAAACAGCGCGTTATCATCGAAATTCATCTTGGCATCCAGCGCCATAACCTCGTCCCCGGAAACAATCATCGGATTGATCTCCACAATAGACGCATCAAGATCGACAAAGCATTTATACAGGCTCATGAAGAATTTTACGGCGGATTTCATCGCCGCACCTTCCAGCCCCAGATTAAAGGCCAATAAACGCGCATGGAACGGCTGCATCCCGGTGGCCGGATCAATGGAAACTTTATGGATTTTTTCCGGCGTTTTTTCCGCTACCTCCTCAATATCCATCCCACCTTCTGTAGAGGCCATAAACGTCACGCGACTCGTTGCGCGGTCTAACAGAACGGAACAGTAGTATTCCTTACTGATCTCCACTCCGTCCGTGACATACAAACGCTGAACTTCCTTACCTTCCACACCGGTCTGTTTCGTCACCAGAACCTGATTCATCATGGCTTCAGCGGCCTCTTTCACCTCAGCTACGGTTTTACACAAACGAACCCCGCCCTTGCCTTCCGGATTATTCTTGAAATGGCCCGCACCACGCCCGCCGGCATGAATTTGTGCCTTGATCACCGTCAAATCACTGTTCAATTCCTCTGCTGCCTTGACGGCCTCCTCAACACTCATCGCCGGAATGCCTTTTGGCACGGCGACATTGTATTTTGCTAGAAGTTCTTTGGCCTGGTATTCGTGAATATTCATATTATTAATCCAATGATTCTATTAAGGTTTACTCTTTATCAATACCATTCAGGGGTCATTTTTCAACCCTTTTTAGAGGTCTTGATGCAGCCCTCAAAAGTGGCTGAACATGAGTTAAAAACAAGTTAAAAATAAGAAAAACAGAAGAAAAAATATGCTTTTTGACATTATATGCAGAAAAGCGTATGATATATGCATAATGAAAGGTTAAGAATTATGGCAATTACAACTTTCGGCCCGAATAATAGAGCACGTGATGAAACTGCGGACATGGACCGCCAATCCCCTCCTGAAATTAGAGATGACGCACTGGAAAAAATGTTCGGTGCCAGACTAACGGATGATCCTCTTGATGCCGATAGCAGTGATCATGAGGTTGAAGTAGCTGCTCCTCAACAAGAACCTGAAGAAGAACACAGGATAGAAGATTTTACAGGCCATGCCTTCGCCGCAGTTCACAACACGCAGGAAGGTTTAATAGCCTCACGCGGGGACGGCAATGTTGATCAAAGAGCCGCCTTTGTAAGTGGCGATGCCAAAAAGCGTGAAAAAGAACAGGAAAATTATAGAAACAGCATGTTCATGGCCGGAATACTGGCCAGCACAGCCGCTCAGGATATTGCCCTCAGAAAGGCTATTGAGCAAGCTGAGGCTTACAAATCCGCAGTGGACGAAGTTGCACAAGCCAAAACGAACTTTGAAGTGCTGGAAGCGGCAAAAGAAGATGCCATAGCACGTGGCGACAGCCCGGAAGTAATAGCAGCATGGGATGAAGCACAGGATCGCACAGCCGTTGAAATAACGCAAGGCCAGAATAACTTGCAACAGCAACATGCAGATATGCAATTAAACGTAGATAGCTTGGCATTGGAATTTGCCGCCACAAGCGCAGCGCAAGACGGTATGGATGAGGCCACTATTCTTGCCGCCAAGCAGGAAATCACTGAAGCCAGACAAGCATTCATACAGAGTGACCCCGACTATGTTAAAGAATTTGGTGCTGTTAATATTGATGTTGACTCACTCAGTCCCGCAGCCCGCACTTTATATGAAAGTGCGCAGGAAAACTCCGGGCAAATGATGAGCGGCATTGTAAGGGCAAGAGATACAGGGGTCGTGGAACTTGACGGTATGAGTCCAGATATGGCCGCTGCGACTCAAGAAATTGCACAGCCCCTTGCGACAGCATACCAACAACGTATGGAATCTAGCGCTAAGGCGGGGATTGAAGTTGCCCCCATGGCTCAACCCTTAAATGACTTTCTCGTTTGCCGTGCTCCTGACGATGTGACATTAAAAGCAGAAGAGAGATTAGCCCGACTTGATAATTCCGGCCAGACAATAGGCCAGTCCACTCCTACCGGCGATATGACACTGACAAGTACAGCGTTTGATCCCATCGGGGATTCTGTCACAACGGCTGCCTCACTTGCAACCGACCCAAATGATCCTCTTATTAAGGAAAATGGCTTCACGACAGAGAAATTTTCTGATGCATTACAACAGCCCGGAGGAATACAAATACAACCCAATCCCAACATGGATCCAACGCTTACAACCAGCAATGACCGGGTTCAACCCGGATCTATGGAGGAAATGATGAAAAAGATAACGGATCCAACCTACAGCATGACATCGGCATTTTAGTAAGCGCCAATCATTTCTGAAATTTAAAAACCCCGGGTTTACCATCCGGGGTTTTGTTATAAACATCCCTATTCGCTCCTATTCGCCATTGATGTTTTTTTGTTATGCCTTTAACAATGAAGGTTAAAATAACAGAATAAGAGGAAAATATGTTTGATCTATCTGGAAAAACAGCCCTTGTGACAGGCGCAACTGGCGGCATCGGCGCTGCAATTGCCATGGCTCTTGCGTCTCAAGGGGCAAAAGTCGGAATTTCAGGCCGTAATGAAAAAAAGCTGCAAGCTCTTAAAAACGGGCGCATTGAAAGCGCTGTGATCTTACCGGCAGACCTTTCACAGGAAGGCACAACTGATGATCTGGTCAAACGCGCAGAAGACGCACTGGGGCAGATTGATATTCTTGTGAACAATGCCGGCCTGACAAAAGACGGGCTGTCCATGCGCATGAAAGACGAAGACTGGCAAGCCGTTCTGGACGTGAACCTGACCGCGCCGTTTAAACTCGCCCGCGCCGTTCAGCGCGGGATGATGAAACGCCGTTCCGGGCGAATTATCAATATTTCTTCCGTGGTCGGCGTCACGGGCAACCCCGGTCAGTGCAACTACGTCGCGTCAAAGGCCGGAATGATCGGATGGACAAAATCCATGGCCGCCGAAGTTGCAAGCCGCGGGATCACAGTCAACTGTATTGCACCGGGCTTTATCGCCACCGCCATGACAGACGCCTTGACAGATGAGCAGAAAGAAAAAATCAACGCGACCATCCCCATGGCAAAAATGGGCACGTCCGAAGACATTGCCGCAGCCGCAGCCTTTCTGGCATCAGAAGAAGCCGGTTACATCACAGGCGCCACCATCCATGTCAATGGTGGCATGGCCATGCTTTAGAAATCCGGCATGGGGAGCATAACCGGGTCAAATGCATCGCCATGATACTCTGTGCGCCCCGTAGAATCTGTTGGAGGAGTTAGCCGCTCTTTTTTCTGTGGCGGCATGTCTGGTGCAGCATTGACAGAAGATGTCCGCGCATCATGAGGCGGCGGCTCAAACCTTGAAAAGGCTGCTTTGCCAGGGCCGCGCAGCAAATGGCCTGCAAACTTGCGGCGTTCTTCCGCATTTAATTCAGAGGCAATCATCCCTGTCTTTTTGGCCTGCGTTTGCAGCATTCTGAACCGCAGTTGGTTCAACTTTCCAATGGCGACCTCAAAATCCTGCGGATCAAATGTCTCCTCATTCAACGTATCCCTGACTTCCTGCTTGGCGTGTTGTGCAGCCATAAACAACGTACGCATTTCCTGACGGGATGCAGCATAAACATCTTCTATTCTCTCTCTCACGTCTGGAGACATACTTTCCAACTCCTTCTGGAACGCCCCTCCTTTTCCAATATGGTGAAACAGACGCGACATACCACCACCAAGCAGGCCGATTAAAACGACATTCAGCAATATGGAGAGAGTAAAAAGTATTTTTATTTTTCGGCTCATAAAATATCTCCCTCAAAAGAATACAGAATATCCTGTTCATTCACAGAAAACTCATCCGCCGAGTTAAACCCCAGATCAACGCCAAAGCCTGCCAGAAAAGCCATGACAAATAAAAAACTTAAGATGATAAAAGGGCGCGGCAGCAGCAACATCATCAGAATATTTCCCTCGACCGGCATTGTCCGCGCACGGGCGATGATACGCTCTGCCAATCCTTCCGGCGTGGGCGGTATGGGGCGACTGCCTAAAATATGCTGATTAAAATTCGTGTTAATATGTCGCATCAAATCAAGCCACCTTTCTTTCTGCCAAAATATCAAAGAGCGCTTTTTTGGCACGCATCAACAATGAATCAAGTGCTTTTACGCTGACCTCCATAATCTCTGCAGCATCCTTGCGCGATAAATCTTCATAAAAGCACAAATTAATCGCCTGTTGCTGTCGCTCCGGCAAATTCTGGATTGCTGCTTCCAGTTCCATACTGGCGACTTTAGCCTCCAGTTCATGAAGCGGGATATCAGGGTCATCCATACTTTGCTGCAACAGGTAATCATAATCAGGAATAGGACGTTTCTTGCGAGACACATCAATCGCACGGTTCATCGCCACACGGGTGATCCAGGTTTTAAACTTTACGCCGCGAGACAGATCAAAAGATCTCGGCTGCCCATAAAATTTTAAAAAAACATCCTGCACAATATCCTCCGCTTCCTCTGAATCAGGACAGGTGCGCCAGACAATCCGGAATAAATAGTCCGTATGCCGACGCACCAGTTCCGCAAAGGCATCTGCGTCGCCTTTTTGCAAGTGAAGAACAAGTTCTTCGTCCGAGTCCTCAAGATCAAACTCCATGATGCAAAAAGATACACGCTTCCTGAAAATTATTCTACGTTGTTATTTGTATCTTCACCTTCAGGCGCCGATGGTGGCGGTGTAAAGCCCTTACCTTTACCTTGTCCTCTACGCGAGCCTTGCATCATTTGCATTTTTTCCTGCATTTCTTCTTTTGTGATATAGCCGTCACCGTCTGTATCCATCATCTCAAAACGCTGTTCAGCCATCGCCAGATGCTCTTCTTTACTGACCTTGCCGTCACCATCTGCATCTGCTCTTGCAAAAAATTGCCCGGCTTTGTCTTTTCCTCTTGGGCCGCCTTCACCTGTACAGTTCCCCATAGGGCAGGCAAAAGCTGCGCCGGAGACTGTCATCGCTACAACAGCCAGTGTCGTTAGGACTAATTTATTACGTATCATCTCTGAATCCTTTCATAGGTTTTTATGTTTTATACCTATAATACGGGTCAGAAAAAGAAATCCTGCGCAAATTCTTGATTTTTTTTAATGAAGTTACAGCAGCATACA
>CAKZKV010000200.1 GCA_937124505.1 uncultured Alphaproteobacteria bacterium | reverse complement strand
AAAGAAAAGTTTTTCGAGGCAAAACAGATTGATATCTTCGGAAAGCGGATCAACGGCCACGGCCAGCGCCTTGCTATTTTTGGTTTCTGGTTTGCCAAGCTGGATCAGGCACAACTGAGGAAAATAGGTTTTTTCCCTTAAAAACTCTGTATCAACCGTAATGTAGGGGGACCCTTTGCAGGCCGCGCAAAAATCTTCAAGATCCTGATTTCGGGTAAGAATACGGTGGGGCATCACGCGCTACTGGAATTGCCGGGCATTTTTGGTTTCTTGATCCCTGCGGATTTTGGTCCCTTAGGCCCTGTTTTCTTGGCTTTGGAATAATCAAGCTGAGGGATGGGGCGGGCTGCGTTACTGCTCATATATTGGACAATCGCATCTATCGCATGCCCAACTTTTGGCTTGGGAATCGGACGGTCAATCACGCGCTCCTGTTTGTAATGGGCGACTGCCCCAATGGCTTCCATGTGATAGGTATTACGTCCAAGGTTATTCAGAGGATACCACAAAGCACGATCATAGCCCCGCAGCCAGACAAACTGTGCCGGGGCCAGCACCCCGCCTTCGTTACGGGCACAATACAATGCCCGCATCATAGCGGTTGTCTGATAGGCATGTCTGTTGGCCTGAGACAGTGTTTCATGTGACAGATTTCTGTCTTTCAAGACCCGATTCGCCTGTGTCAGAAGAGAACTGGATAATCTCAATCCTGATTTTGCGTCCCAGCATTCCGCCAAATCAGACAGCATTTGATCAGATTCGGTACGCTTACGAGCGGCCTTCAAACAAAATGCCGCGAGGAGGACTTTCTTATAATCAGGCAGGTTCTGCGCGCCGCGCCAGGGTTGGCCTAACTGTTTTGAAAAAGACCTTGTTGCAACATCAATATCAATTTTTCCATCCGGGGCCGTATTTCCCGTATAAGCCAGCCATTCCTCCGGCCCCAGCGCCTCTGAAAACAAGGGTAATTCCGCCGGAACCGGGGAGCCCGGTGGACGAAACGGCAGTTTCGATGGGTTAAAATTCACAAAAGGTGCAATCACAGGAAAATTTGCAGCCTGCACTTTGATCAAACCGTCCAGACCCAGGTGACGCCTGAATTGTGTTTCCGGCCCGCGAAATAACGCCCAAAATGCAAAGAGCGTGATAATCAGCGCATACACATAACGCAGGGGATACATAGCGCCCGTATTAATGAGCGCCATGGCCGTATCATCCAGCGCCTTATAATTCAGATTATATGTCTCATCAACAAGGTTATAAAAATTGATATCTTTGTTTCCATAGGGAATCGTGTAATCGGGGCTGACGAACCAGGACACAAGCCACATTTCAGACCAGCGGATATAGCGAATGACACTTTTGATCTCATATTCAAATTGATACCAGATCAGCCACATGATACACATGGCCAAAACCAGAAGGATAAACCATCCGATTCCATTATCATGTGTATTACTAGCGCTTTGTTGTCCTGACATAGAATTATTTATACCTTAAAATCTATACTTTTATAAATAAATTTTGCGAAAGATAAAATTTTCACAAATAAATCATTGCATGAATCTTTTAAAAACTCTATAAAATCCTTCGTTAGATTTGATCTGCTGTGATTGTTCATTTGGTAGGGCAAGTCTATTAATAAAGGGATACGGTTTTACCCTCACCCGTACAGGTGGTAATAAAGCCGGCATAAATGAGGTGACGCCGCAATAGCTCAGTTGGTAGAGCAGTTGATTTGTAATCATCAGGTCCGCGGTTCGAGTCCGTGTTGCGGCACCATTTCTTTACTTTATGCAGCTTACATTGTAGTTTAGATGCGCAACGATTTGTTGGGGTGTAGCCAAGCGGTAAGGCACTGGTTTTTGGTACCGGCATGCGCAGGTTCGAATCCTGCCACCCCAGCCATT
>CAKZKV010000199.1 GCA_937124505.1 uncultured Alphaproteobacteria bacterium | reverse complement strand
CATCACAAAACAATACCATCAATCTTAATCCCTGAATAGTGTCAACACACCCTAGCTGGCCCAATCAATTCACAATCTGTAAATTTTTTTCCAGAAATTGAACGATGAACTGGATGCACTAAATCAATAAAGTTTATTCTTCTTTTTGTGAATTCATTATCTAGTGGGTTTATGTAGTCTACATCTTTTTTCCATTTAGAATTTGCAGAAGCTAAAGTAAACTTCAAGCGTATTACAGAAATAATATAAACTATAAAAACGCTTAATAGTATTGCGGTCAAAGCTGCAAACCACCAGCCTATCGGACCATATACATCCAACCAATTTGATATTGAAGCAAAATATGCTGAAAGACCACCTATCACCAATACCCCACCTCCTTGCGATAACATGAAAATGAGAGAGGCGCGTGACTCAAAGCGGTCAAGAAACTTTTGAATTTTTTCCAACATATCATTAATATCTTATGAATCTCCACAAGAATCAATACTCATGCTCAGGGTAACCCACAGAGGACAAAGGATCACAGAGCGTTTAGAAATAATTTGAGAGTCCGGGTGTATATGAGGGCTCTTTTTAAACAATCACATGAAAATATTTCTTATAGTCATACAGGGCGCAGGAAAAAGTTTTCCTCCGTGTTTTTTGTGATCTCCGTGTTTCATAACAAAAAGCCATCAGCGCATTATATATTCAAAGGACTATAAATTCCAGAATGGATCCCGGACAGTAACCAAAACCAAAGCGCTAAAGCGCCAGGCTTTGCTAACTTCCGGGATGACGGTTCCCTCCCCTACTGCACGACCAGTTTATACATCTGTCCGGTGCGAATACCTTCGTTTGCGGATAATCCATTGAGAACCCGGAACCGTGCCTCATTCCATTTACCAAACGGCTGACGGCGCGCCAGATACGACACGGTGTCCCCCGCTTTGGCCGTCACGGTCATAATAATATGTTCCGGCTTGATCCCCTGTTTTTCCCTGTCGCTCATACGGGCGAAGCTGTAGGTTGATTTTCGTAATTCCTCGACAAGCGCTACAGATGCATTTGCCGGAATGGCAATCTGGAAACGGGCAAAAACGTTCGGTTGCCATTCAATCGCCACCAGCCGAATGTCCACAGGCCGTCCCTGTACCGATCCCTGATAAAGCGCCGTCGCCCCGCGCATGCCGTTCACCGTAATCCGCTCCACCGCGCCAACCGGCTCCTGCCGCATCCACGCCCCTTGCAGGTAGCTTTGCGGATCAAGTGCGTTTTTATTGCTGTCAAAATCAAAGATCATCACTGCACCGCTTGGCCCTTTTGAAATCACGGCATTCGACTGATTGATAATTTCAAAGCCGGGCGGGGACGTATATTTAAACCCGATTTTCGGGTGAAAGAACGTCTGCCCCTGCGTAAAGCCTTCTTTCCCGGAACTGCCAAACGTCAGGCCGTTGATGCGCCGCAAGTAATCATTCCCATTGACGACGGCGTTCGGATTGACGGGATAGGTTCCGGCGATCCCGGAGGTTGAAGTCACACGATCCCCCGTATCCGGGTGCGTGGACAAAAAGGCCGGCGGTGATTGTTTCCCGGTCATCTGACTTTGAAGCTGGCTTTCCATCTGCATACTTTGCATGAAGCGCGCCATGGCAAACGGGTCATACCCGGCACGGGAGAGATAGCGGATGCCCAGCGTATCGGCCTCGCTTTCCTGCCCGCGGGAATAAGAGCGCAGATATAAATCCGCGCCTGTATTAATGGCCTTGGCCGCATTCGGATTATCAATCGCCGCGCCGATAATCGTTGCGCCGAGCGTTGTCACAACCCAGCGGGAATACCGCTCCGCAGAATGACGCCCGGTCACATGGCCGA
>CAKZKV010000198.1 GCA_937124505.1 uncultured Alphaproteobacteria bacterium | reverse complement strand
GACCGTTGCACCCGGCGCCAACGCGATCCTGGAGCTGGCGATTGATCACCTGAATGTTGGGCCATATGTGCGCAACACAATGATTATCGACAAATGTGATACGCGTGAAGAAGCGTTGATTGATATTTACCGCGTGATGCGTCCGGGTGAGCCGCCGACGGTCGAGTCTGCCGAAGCCCTGCTTCATTCTCTGTTCTTTGATCCTGAGCGCTATGACCTGTCCCCGGTTGGGCGTGTGAAAATGAATGCCCGTCTGGATCTGAACGCGGATGCGCAGTTCCGTATCCTGTCCAAGAAAGATATTCTGGCAATTCTAAGATACCTGCATAACCTGAAAGACGGTGAAGGCGAAGTTGACGATATTGATAACCTCGGCAATCGTCGTGTCCGTTCTGTGGGCGAACTGCTGGAAAACCAGATCCGTATCGGTCTGGCTCGTATGGAGCGAGCGATCCGCGAGCGGATGTCATCTGTTGATATTGACACGTACATGCCGCATGACCTTATCAACTCCAAGCCGGTTGGCGCGGCTGTGCGTGAATTCTTCGGCTCTTCACAATTGTCCCAGTTTATGGACCAGACCAATCCGCTGTCTGAAATTACACACAAGCGTCGTCTGTCTGCCCTTGGTCCGGGCGGCCTGACGCGTGAGCGCGCTGGTTTTGAAGTCCGTGACGTGCATCCGACTCATTATGGCCGGATTTGCCCGATTGAAACGCCGGAAGGGCCGAATATTGGTCTGATCAACTCTCTGGCGACCTTTGCCCGGGTGAACCCTTACGGCTTTATCGAATCCCCTTACCGCCGGGTTGAAAACGGGCAGGTGACAGACGAAGTGGTTTACATGTCCGCGATGGAAGAGGCTCGCTACGTGATTGCGCAGGCCAATGCCGATCTGGATGATAACGGCAAATTTTCGGCTGATCTGGTTTCCTGTCGTAAAGCGGGTGAAAACCTGATGTCCGTGCCGGACCAGATTGATTATATCGACGTGTCACCAAGACAGGTGATTTCCGTGGCGGCAGCGCTCATTCCTTATCTGGGACATGACGATGCGAACCGCGCCTTGATGGGATCAAACATGATGCGTCAGGCCGTGCCGCTGATCAAGACGGATGCACCTCTCGTGGGAACGGGTCTGGAACAGACGGTTGCCAAAGACTCCGGCGCTGCCGTGGCGGCGCGCCGTTCCGGAATTGTCGATCAGGTGGATGCCACCCGTATCGTGATCCGGGCAACCGACGACCTGCATGCCCACGAACCGACGGTTGATATTTACCGTTTGCAAAAGTTCCAGCGCTCCAATCAGGACACCTGTATTACGCAGCGTCCGCTGGTGCGCGTGGGGGATGAGATCAAAAAAGGTGACGTGATTGCCGACGGTCCATCCACACAATTCGGAGAACTGGCGCTGGGCCGTAACGTGCTGGTCGCGTTCATGCCCTGGAACGGCTACAATTTCGAGGATTCGATCCTGATTTCCGAGCGGATCGTCCGCGATGACGTTTATACCTCCATTCACATTGAGGAATTTGAGGTGATGGCGCGTGACACGAAACTGGGAACAGAAGAAATTACACGCGATATCCCGAATGTTGGGGAAGAAGCCCTGAAACATCTCGATGAATCCGGGATTGTTCATATCGGCGCGGAAGTCTCTCCGGGGGATATTCTGGTTGGAAAGGTAACACCAAAAGGTGAATCGCCAATGACACCGGAAGAAAAACTTCTTCGTGCCATCTTTGGTGAGAAAGCCGCAGATGTGAAAGATACGTCCCTGCGCCTGCCGCCGGGTGTGACGGGAACGGTTGTGGAAGTGCGCGTGTTTAACCGCCGCGGCGTTGATAAAGATGCGCGTGCCTTGTCGATTGAGCAGGAAGAAATTGAAAACCTTGCCAAGGACCGTGACGACGAACGCAAGATTCTGGAAGACGGGTTCTTTGGCCGTTTGAAAGAGCTGCTGACGAAGCAAACCGTTGCGTCTGCGCCGAAAGACACCAAGCTGAAAAAAGGTGATACGCTGGATCAAGCGACGCTGGATGAAATCAGGCGTGGTCTGTGGCGTGAGATTGCCATTGAAGATGAAAAGCTCATGAGCGAAATCGAGGCAACGTCCAAAACCTTTGATGAAGCGATTGACGATCTGAAGCAACGTTTTGAGTCCAAGATCGAGAAGTTGCAACGCGGTGATGAGTTGCTGCCGGGCGTGATGAAAATGGTCAAGGTCTTTATCGCCATCAAGCGCAAGATGCAGCCGGGTGATAAAATGGCCGGACGTCACGGAAACAAGGGTGTCGTGTCCAAGATCATGCCGATGGAAGATATGCCTTACCTTGAAGACGGAACGCCAGTTGATCTGGTTCTGAACCCGCTGGGTGTGCCGTCCCGTATGAATGTCGGGCAGATTCTCGAGATTCATACTGGCTGGGCGTCTGCCAACCTTGGTCGTCAGATCGGGGAAATAATCGACAGTTTCAACGATCCGAAAAATCCGAAAGCGGACGAGATCAAGGGGTTGAAAGAAAAACTCAAGCAGGCCTATGGTGAGCGTGAGTTCGAGCAAAAAGTCGGGCAGCTTGATGATCGCCAACTGGTTGAAATGTCAAATAACCTGCGCGGCGGTGTGCCGATGGCCACCCCGGCCTTTGACGGCGCCGAAGAAGCTGATATTTCAGAGCTTCTGGAGTTTGCAGGTCTGGACACCTCCGGCCAGATGACTTTGGTCGACGGGCGTACGGGTGAACCGTTCCACCGGAAAGTCACGGTCGGCTATAAATACATGCTGAAACTGCACCACCTGGTGGATGACAAGATTCACGCACGTTCAACCGGGCCTTACTCACTGGTCACGCAGCAACCTCTGGGTGGTAAGGCCCAGTTCGGTGGCCAGCGTTTCGGGGAGATGGAAGTCTGGGCACTGCAAGCCTACGGTGCGGCTTACACGCTGCAGGAAATGCTGACGGTCAAGTCGGATGACGTGGCCGGACGTTCGAAAGTTTACGAATCCATCGTCCGCGGGGAAGAGAACTTCGAAATCGGCATTCCGGAATCCTTCAACGTTCTGACAAAAGAACTGAAAGCTCTCGGTCTGAACGTGGATTTGAAACAGACGGGAAGTTAAATAGATGAACGGATAAGCGGATGAACAGATGATCATAATGCGCTTTTCCGATAATCAGAAATCTGATCATCCGATAATTTTTTAGGAAAGTAAAACATGAACGAACTTATGAACCTCTTTGGTCAACCACAAGGACCGCAAAGCTTTGACAGCATTCGCATCGCGATTGCCTCCCCGGATCAGATTCTGTCCTGGTCTTATGGCGAAGTCAAAAAGCCGGAAACGATTAACTACCGTACCTTTAAGCCGGAGCGTGACGGTTTGTTCTGTGCGCGGATTTTTGGTCCGATCAAGGACTATGAGTGCTTGTGCGGCAAATACAAGCGCATGAAATACAAAGGGATTATCTGCGAGAAGTGCGGTGTGGAAGTCACCCTGACCAAAGTCCGCCGCGAGCGTATGGGACATATTGATCTGGCCTCTCCTGTGGCGCATATCTGGTTTCTGAAATCTTTGCCGTCCCGGATCGGCCTGATGCTGGATATCACACTGAAAGATCTGGAGCGTGTGCTTTACTTTGAAGCCTTTATCGTCACAGAGCCGGGCATGACACCGCTGAAACCGTTCCAGATTCTCTCTGAAGAAGAATATATGGACGCGCAGGACGAGTATGGCGAGGAAAATTTCGAAGCGATGATTGGTGCGGAAGCCCTGCAAAAGATTCTCTCCAGCATGGATCTGGAAGAGCAACTCGTGAATGTTGAAGAAGACCTTCAGGAGACGAAATCAGAAGCCAAGCGCAAGAAGTTGGTCAAGCGTATGAAGTTGCTGGAGGCCTTTATTTCTTCCGGCACACGTCCGGAATGGATGATCATGAAAACCATCCCGGTGATTCCCCCGGAACTGCGCCCGCTGGTGCCTTTGGATGGTGGTCGTTTTGCAACGTCTGACCTGAACGATCTCTATCGTCGTGTGATTAACCGGAACAACCGTCTGAAACGCCTGATTGAATTGCGCGCGCCGGATATTATTGTCCGCAACGAAAAACGGATGTTGCAGGAATCCGTGGACGCCCTGTTTGATAACGGGCGCCGTGGCCGCGTGATTACAGGTACGAACAAACGTCCTCTGAAATCCCTGTCCGATATGTTGAAAGGGAAGCAGGGTCGTTTCCGTCAGAACCTGCTCGGAAAACGTGTGGACTATTCCGGTCGTTCCGTGATTGTGGTCGGGCCTGAATTGAAACTGCATCAATGCGGTCTGCCGAAGAAAATGGCCCTCGAACTGTTTAAGCCATTTATTTACCAAAAACTGGAACTCTATGGCATGGCCACCACGGTCAAGGCCGCGAAGAAAATGGTTGAAAAAGAGCGTCCGGAAGTCTGGGACATTCTGGAAGAAGTGATCCGCGAACATCCTGTGATGCTGAACCGTGCGCCGACTCTGCACCGTCTGGGGATTCAGGCGTTCGAGCCGACCCTGATTGAAGGAAAAGCCATTCAGTTGCACCCGCTGGTTTGTACAGCGTTTAACGCAGACTTTGACGGCGACCAGATGGCGGTTCACGTGCCTCTGTCCATTGAAGCACAACTTGAGGCACGCTGCCTGATGATGTCTACGAACAACATCTTGTCCCCGGCCAACGGGAAGCCGATTATTGTGCCGTCTCAGGACATCGTTCTTGGACTTTACTATCTCTCCATCGCTCTGGACGGGCGTAAAGGGGAAGGTATGGTCTTCCGCGGCCCCGGTGAAATTCAGCATGCCCTGACCGAAGGACATCTGGACATTCATGCCAAAATCAAATGCCGTTACCATACGATTGACGAAAACGGTAATGAAATCACCCAGATCGTTGAGTCGACGCCGGGACGTATGATTCTGTCCGAGGTTCTGCCACGGAATATTAATGTGCCGTTTGACTCATTGAACCGCGTTCTGACGAAGAAGGAAATCTCAAACCTGATTGACCTTGTGTATCGTCACTGTGGTCAGAAAGACACGGTAATCTTTACAGACCGTATGATGGGACTGGGCTTTAAATGGGCATGTATCGCCGGTATTTCTTTTGGTAAGGACGATCTGATCATTCCGGAAGAAAAACAGACTCTGGTGGACGCTGCCAAAGCCAAGGTCAAGGAATTCGAACAGCAATATATGGACGGCCTGATTACCCGCGGGGAGAAGTACAATAAGGTCGTCGATATCTGGTCAAGTTGTACGGATGACGTCGCCGAGGAAATGATGGGGAAAATCAGTTCCTATGAAGACGGAAACCTGAATGCGGTTTATATGATGGCGCACTCCGGGGCGCGGGGGTCTGCCGCCCAGATTCGTCAGCTTGCCGGGATGCGCGGCTTGATGGCCAAGCCGTCCGGTGAAATTATCGAAACGCCGATTGTTTCAAACTTCAAGGAAGGATTGACCGTTCTTGAATACTTTAACTCCACGCACGGCGCGCGGAAGGGGCTGGCCGATACAGCTTTGAAAACGGCAAACTCGGGTTACCTGACCCGCCGTCTGGTGGACGTGTCTCAGGATGCTGTGATTCTGGAGCCTGATTGCGGCACGGAAAAGGGTATTACGCTGGGGCCGGTAATGAACGGCGCGGACGTGGTTGTCGGCATTGGCGAGCGTGTTCTTGGACGTTGCCCGGCTCAGGACGTGAAAGATCCTCTCTCAGGCGAGGTTCTATGCAAGGCCGGGGAAGAAATTGACGAGGCCAAAGCAGAAGCAATTGAAATAATATTTAATATTAAAATCAAAAAAACAAACCCGATTATAGTTTTTTTCACCATTTTATTTAAATTAATCTCTTTTATTTATAAAGTTTTATATTTCAT
>CAKZKV010000197.1 GCA_937124505.1 uncultured Alphaproteobacteria bacterium | reverse complement strand
GGTCAATCGTCTTGTGGCCATTCATACCACTAATATGGGCCGACATCTGGAGCCGCTGGAGCCGAATTTTGCACAAAATGAAACCATGATGATCAAGGCAGATGTGGAAGATACCGCATTGTTAATAAACAGGGAGTCCGTTCATGAATAATCTTCCCGTCGAAATAGAGGCTGCGGCACCGGAAATTACGCTTGCTTGCGGGGCACTGTTCCTGTTGATGATTGGAGCGTTGTCACGCCGTGTGATGACCGACACGATTACCTATGCCAGTATTTTGCTGATGATCCTGACCTTTTTTATGCTGGTCTCCGTTGAATGGAAATCTTCTGTTGCGATGAACGGGTTCTTTGTTATGGACGGTTTTGCAGGACTGGTGAAAAGCATAATCCTGATCGGGATGTGTGGTGTTCTGGGACTCTCGATCGGGTATATGAAGCGGGAGGGACTGACGGCCTATGAATATCCGATTCTCGTGTTGCTCTCGACACTCGGGATGATGGTGATGGTCTCGGCCAATGACCTGCTCTCTTTGTATATTGGTCTGGAATTGCAATCTCTGGCTCTGTATGTGCTGGCGACGATCCGCCGGAAATCTCTGCGGTCAGCGGAAGCGGGGATCAAGTATTTTATTCTGGGCGCGTTGTCTTCGGGGATGGTGCTATTTGGAACATCCATCATTTACGGATTTGCAGGCACGACAAATTTCGATCAGATCGCGTCAGCTTTTGCGGAAAGCCCCGGTATGAAACTCGGGCTGAGCATGGGGCTGGTGTTCCTGTTGGCGGGGCTGGCCTTCAAAATTTCCGCCGTACCGTTTCACATGTGGACGCCGGATGTTTATGAAGGGGCCCCGACCTCCGTGACAACGCTCTTTGCGGTTGTGCCAAAGCTGGCGGCGATGGGGCTATTGGCGCGCCTCTTTTTTGATCCGTTTATCGGGTTGCAGGAAACATGGTCACAGATTGCCTGGTTCCTGGCGGCGGCCTCCATGATTGTTGGCGCACTGGCGGCCTTGCGGCAGGAAAATATCAAACGTCTACTGGCCTATAGTTCGATCGGCAATATGGGATATGCGTTGATGGGGCTGATCGCCGGAGGGACGGAAGGCGTGGGCGCAACGCTGTATTATTTTGTTATTTATATGGCCATGACCGCCGGAACGTTCGGCATTATCATGTCCTTGCGTCGTGACGGGGCTAGCCTTGAAAAAATTGAAAACCTTGAAGGTTTGTCCCGCAAGCATCCTGTTGCGGCCTACGTTCTCGCGATCCTGATGTTCTCTATGAGCGGCATTCCGCCTCTGGCCGGGTTTTTCGGGAAGATGTTTGTCTTTTATGCCGCAATTGATGCGGGGTATTATTCTCTTGCCGTTTTGGGTGTTGTTACATCTGTGGTGGCGGCATATTACTACCTGCGGATTATCAAGGTCATGTTCTTTGATGAGTCTGTTGAAACCCTTGAGCATGAAGCCAACGTGCCACGTGATGCCATCATTATAGCCTGTGTGGCGGCAGTTGTCTGTCTGGTGCTGCGCCCGGAGCCGTTGCTGATGATGACGCAGGGTGCGGCTTCGTCTCTATTTTAGGATTTTAATCATATGCTGTTAGCCATTGATGCCGGGAATACCAACACAGTTTTTGCGCTTTGTGATGGAGACAATATTCTTAAAAGCTGGCGTTGCAAGACAGATGCCGGGCGGACGGCGGATGAGTATGCCTGTTTCTTGATGCCTCTGATAGAAAGCTGTAATCAATCATTTCAAGCCATTGAGTCTGCAATCATAAGTTCGGTTGTGCCGGAGCTGAATTTTAATCTGCGCCGGTTTTGCAGAGACTATATAGGAAAAGAAGCCTTTTTTGTGCGCTCCGGGGAGACGGACTTTGGACTGAAAGTGTTGTTGGACGAACCGAAAGCGGCGGGGAGTGACCGTCTCATCAATGCTGTAGCCGTGAAGGCGCATTACCAGACCCCGGCGATTGTTATTGACTTTGGGACATCCACAAACTTTGATGTAATTGATAAAGACGGCAATCATATTGGTGGTGCGCTGGGGGTCGGGTTGAATTTATCGCTGGAGGCGTTGCACCGCGCCGCATCAAAATTACCAAAGGTCGATATCCGCAAGCCCGAGCAGGCGATAGGAAAAAATACCGTATCGGCCATGCGCTCAGGTCTTTATTGGGGCTATGTCGGCTTTGTCAACGGCATGCTGGACAAATTGATGGAAGAGATGCCGGAACAGCCGTTTGTGATTGCAACAGGCGGATTGGCGCATGTGTTTAAGGAAGATATTCCTTTACTGCAAAAGGTAGATGACGATCTGACCTTGAAAGGTTTGATTGAGGTCTATAAAAGAAATGCATGACTTATATGGATAGACATGGAAACGCATTCCATCCGACAAAGGGGGATGTCGTTCGTCCGCGTGAAGGGGCTTTTGGAATTTTTGTCTGTGCACAAAAAGTTCTTGTCAATGTCGAAGATTGTGCCCCCGAAACCCCATCGCTTCCCGGTGGTGGCATTGATGAAGGGGAAACCGCGCTTATGGCGGCAAGGCGGGAATTTCTGGAAGAAACAGGAATGGCCTGTCCGATTATAAATCCGGATCAGGAATTTTCGCAGGAAATTTTTCTCTATGCAGATGACAGCAATGAATATTGGGACTATAGCCAGACATACTTTTTGTTTCATCTTGATGAAACAAATGACATTTATTTCGATGGGAAACGGAAAAATCCCTGCGGATTATTCTCATTTTGGGAGGAACTGCATAATGTGAGAAGTTCTCAAATTCATTACATACACAAACACGCTATTATAAAAATGTTAGGGTTATAACGCATATGACTGATCTAAATCCTGAAAATCTCCACTTTATCCCGCTGGGCGGGTCGGAACAATTTGGCGTAAATTTGAATGTTTACGCGTATGACGGCAAATTGCTGCTGGTGGATTGCGGGATCGGCTTTGCAGATGAGCGTTTTCCCGGCGTGGATTTGTTGCTGCCTGACCCGGTGTTTCTGGAAGACCGCCGCAAAGACATTGCGGCGTTGATTGTGACCCATGCGCATGAAGATCATGTTGGGGCCGTTGCTTATTTGTGGCCCCGCCTGAAATGCCCGATCTATTGTTCTAAATTTACGGCCCGCGTCCTTAAAAACAAATTAGAAGAGCAGGGGATCAGGAGAGCGCCTGTTCATGAAATTGAGCCGTTGCAAACATTGCTGCCCGCGCCGTTTGAGGTGCAATTCATTCCTGTATCGCATTCAACCCCTGAATCGATGAGTCTGTTTATTTCCTGTGCCGCCGGAACCGTTGTGCATAGTGGTGACTGGAATTTAGACCCGGCGCCTGTGATCGGAGTGAAAACAGACGAAAATGTGTTCAAGGAACTCGGGAAAAAAGGGGTGCTGGCCTATATCGGTGATTCGACCAATGCCGAGGTGGAGGGGCGCAGTTATTCGGAAAGTGAAGTTTACGAAGCCCTGAAAGACGTGTTTGCCGAACAAAAAGGCCGGATTCTGATTACAATTTTTTCATCCAATATCGGGCGTGTGCAGAGCATTGTGAAGGCCGCAGCAGCCAATGACAGGCAGGTGGCGGTGGCCGGACGCTCCTTGCACCGCATGATTGCCGCCGCGAAAGAATGCGGCTATTTGCAGGACGTGCCGGATTTTGTCTCGGAAGAAGACCTGACATACATTCCCCATGAAAAAACCGTTTTGCTGGTGACGGGGTCGCAGGGCGAAGCGCGGGCGGCTCTGGCGCGAATCGCACGCGGACAGCATCATTTCAAAATTTCAAAAGGTGATACGGTGATTTTTTCGGCGCGGGCGATCCCCGGCAATGAAGGGAATATCAATCATGTGAAAAATAATCTGGTGGCGGCAGGTGTCAAAGTGATCGCCCCGGAGACGACGAATCGAATCATTCACACCTCCGGCCATCCGCGCCGCGGAGAAATCACGGACATGCTGCAATGGCTGAAACCGAAAATTGTGGTGCCCGTTCACGGCGAGCGCGTCATGCTGGAAGCACAGGCGGAACTGGCCAGAGAATTACAGGTTGAGCATGCGATTGTCCCGACAAACGGGGCGGTGATCCGTCTGGATGAAAAAGCCCCGGCGATTATTGACTATGCAGAGACGGGCTTACTGGCGATTGAGCCAAAACGGATTGGTGCAGTTAATCATAAGGCGT
>CAKZKV010000196.1 GCA_937124505.1 uncultured Alphaproteobacteria bacterium | reverse complement strand
TCCCAAATTCAACCCGTCAATAATTCCGGAGGCAATGGCAATGACATTTTTAACGGCCCCGCCGATTTGCGCTCCCAGAACATCATCGGAATAGTAAGGGCGTAATTGCCGGACGCTCAGTTTCTCGCAAACCTCCCGGCCCAGATCCTTGTCATCCATGGCCAGCGTGACGGCGCTGGGGCTGCCTTTGGCGATTTCCAGCGCAAAGGTCGGCCCTGTCATAATGGCAAACTGGCCGTTGGGGATAACGCTTTTCGCGACCTGCGACATGAGAAGGCCGGACTCCAGTTCAATGCCTTTGGCACAAATGACAACAGGTTTGCCGTTGGACACTTCGCCTTTCAAGGCCTCCAGAGTCTTGCGCACATGTTGCGCCGGCGTGACCAGTAACAGGATATCCGCACCCGCCGCTTTGGTCAGGCTTTCCGTTACCTTTAGAGAATCATTCAGGCGAATGCCGGACAGGTACTTGTCATTTTCCTGCATTGCCTCAATCGTTGCGACAATTTCCGGCGTCCGTGCCCACAGGGTGACGTCCTTCTCATCATTTGCCAGTATTTGTGCCAAAGCCGTGCCCCATGCACCTGCACCAATCACACCAATTTTACTCATAAATACATATCCTAATTGTTTACAGAAAAGTTTGTTGTCAGCCGGAGGTTGCTACTCTGCCTTCATTTGGATCAAGAGGCCATCTTGGCCTTGCCGGGATATCAAGTGTATCATATTGACCTAACTTATAACGTTCCATGCCCGCCCAGGCGATCATGACTCCATTATCGCCACACAGATTAAGGGGTGGCGCAAAAAAATCAAGAGCATTCTGTTTTGCTAATATAGACAGGCCTTCGCGGATGGGTCTGTTCGCCGCCACACCGCCGGAAATGACGAATCCTGTTCCTGCCGGATACTCCCTTTTAAAAATTTTCATGGCTTTTTCCGTACGTTCACACACAATATCGACCATGGTTTGTTGCAGGGAAGAACATAAGGCAGCCTTATCAAGATCATCCCCTTCTTTTTGAACATGGTTCCTCACAGCTGTTTTTAAACCGGAAAAGGAAAAGTCCAGTTCCTTACGCCCCTTCATCGGGGTCGGCAGCGGGTATTTGGCTCTGGCAGCGGCAGGATCAGCGCATTGTTCCGCCGTTTTCTGAATATACGGCCCTGCGGGATAGCCGAGATCCATCAGCCGTCCGGATTTATCGAAACATTCGCCAATCGCATCATCTATGGTTTTTCCAAGACATTTGTAGCTGCCGACGCCTTCCACCACCAAAAGCTGTGTATTCATTCCGGAAATCAATAACAGCAGAAACGGAAATTCCAGAGAATCCGTCAGACGCGGGGTCAAGGCATGGGCTTCCAGATGATTGATCCCGATAAACGGCAGGTTTTGAGAGGCGGCAATCGCCTTCCCGCTCATCATCCCGACCATCACTCCGCCAATCAAACCGGGACCGCATGTCGCCGCCACGGCGGACAGATCGGAGAAGTTCAGCCCGGCATCCACCATGGCCTTTTCAATCAGTTTGTCTAAATAATCAAGGTGCGCCCGCGCGGCAATTTCAGGAACAACGCCGCCATACATCTTATGTTCATCCACCTGTGTCAGGAGGCGGTTGGCCAGTATTTCCCCCTTGCTATTGACGATCCCCGCCGCCGTTTCGTCGCAACTGGTTTCAATCCCCAGAATAATTATTTCTTCGGTCATAGGGCTTTTATATACCCCGAAATCAACTGTTGCGCTAAGTTTTTCTTCTCATACAGGCACACATCGCGTTAGTATCAGCACCGTCATGACTCAGAATGTTGTTCTTATCACCCGACCGGAAGAGGATTCAAGAGATCTGCAATACCAGCTATCAGCCCTGAATATTCCTTCTGCTGTGGCGCCGCTTCTCTCCATTCAACCTGCCAGACATGATTTTGAGTGGCACACCCTGAAAAACTATAGCGGTGTCATCATTACCAGCAAGCATACGACCATGTACCTGAATCCGAAACTAAGAGAGGAAGATATTCCTGTTTTTGTGATTGGACGGGAGACGCTTAAATCCCTGATGTATAGGGGCTTTCATGTTTTTGCGGCAGCAAGCGGTGACAGCGTTTCCCTACACGGTGTCCTGCATGACTATCTTGCCAATCAGAACAAGCCCGAAGCATGCCGTTTTGTTCACTTTGGCGGTATGCATATCTCTACGAACTTTCAAAAAAACATTCTTGAAAGCGACCTGAATGTTGATCATGTCTCTCTGTATGAAGCCGCCGCAACAAGAGAGTTATCGAAAGAAAATATTCTCTATCTGCAGCAGGACAAGGTTCACACCGTCCTGTTTTTTTCATCGCGCAGCGCCGTCATATTTGAGCAATTGTGTGAAAAATACGACCTCACGCAAAGGCTCAGACACATTCAAGCCTTGTGTTTGGCGCCGTCCGTGGTAAAGTCACTGGACGAGACAAAATGGAAACGTATCGCAGCCTCAGCAGAGCCAAACACCGCCGCGATCATCGCTTCCTTGAAAGACATAATTTAGTCAGGAGTAAAAGACATTATGAGTGACCCAAAGAAGTTTATTCAGGAAAATCCCTTAGATGTTATTGAGCGCTTTGGCGGCATTCGCCCAATGGCAACCAAACTGGGCATTGCCGCAACGACGATTCAGGGCTGGAAAAAAAGGGAAAGCATTCCGGATTCACGGATCAGGGACATCATCGAAGTGGCCTACAAGAACCAGATCGACCTGATGCCATCCAATGAAAACTATCAGGAAGAAGAAACACGCCCGAATATTGAGGACACGATTGCCCAGATCAAGGCAAAGATCGAACAGCCCCCTCAGAACCCGGAACAGCCGGATGAAGAAATTCTGGATTTTTCCCGCGAAGATGACGATGACGACAGAAACACCCCACCGATAGAAAAGCCACCGGCCTTTATTTCAGAAAAAGAAGAAGACCAGCCCGAAGAGACAGAAACAGACACAAAGCCGGAGGCATCTAATACAACACATGATAAACCGGCGGCCCCGGCCACGACCAAAAACCCCGCCAATACGAATACTTCAGAGTCCTGCTGCGCTCCCAAAGCCGCCGGTAGTGGAAGCGGCGGCTGGCTGCTTTCCATTCTGATTGGTCTGGCTGTCATAGCGCTGGCGGCGGTGTTCTGGCCAGTCAAAGAAGACGTCCAGCAAAATAAGGAACGCCTTGCCGAAGTCGAAGCAAATATTTCAGAAATCAAGGAAGATCAAAGTTCTTTTATGAACGCCTTGAGCGGTTATATGCCGGAAGATATCCAGTCCCAGATCGAGACTTTTAAAAAGCAAACCGGCGAACTTGGTGAGCAGGTCGGCGAACTCGCGCAACAGACAAAAGACATGGCCTCCTCTATCATTGGTGCGGAAAACACCGAGGCCTTGCAGGCACGGCTGAACGCCCTGGAAGGACAATTTGCCGATATGCTCAAGTCCGTGCAGGTCGGAGAGATTCTTGGCCGCTTCTCGATCATGAATGATACGGAAGAAGGGCAGGAAAAACTGGACCGTGCCACAGGACAGCTTCACGGCATCATCGGCAGTCTGGACGGACGGATGGATTTACTTGGCGAAGCACTGGTTGTCGCTCGTGAAAACAGCACGGCCCTCGGGGAAACGTTCAACGGTGTTCCCAATGAAGACCTGAAAGCCGCAGCTTTGCTGCTGGGACTGACACAGTTCAGGTCTGCCCTGAACCGAAACAATACGCCTTTCGAAGAAGATCTTGTCCTGCTTTATAACATGGTTGGAGATGATAACACAGAATTGAAACAATCTCTGGATCGTCTGGCGCCACAGGCTGCCAGCGGTGTGTTGACTACAAAAGGACTGGCTGATGAATTCCGCGCCCTGGCCGGGGACATTGCCGTCAATTCCCTGAAAGGGGAGGACGTGAGTATTGGCGAACAGGCAACGGCACGTCTAAGCAAAGTGCTGCAAATCAAAAAAGACGGTAAAAACCTGCTCTCCGACGCTTCAGAGGAAAAAGTACAAGCCGTTCAGTCTCAACTGGACTCAGGCGATCTGCGGGGAGCCATGGCAACGCTCTCCACATTTAAAGGACAAGCCGCCCAAACAGCCGCGCCGTTTATGCAGGAACTGGCCGCCACCATCTCGGCCCAGGAAGTCACAGGCGCTATTAATTCCATGCTGAGCAAAGCGTCCAGTGAATTCTCGCGTGTCAAACCCATAAATCTGAAAAATCCAAAGCCTTCCATCACGGAACAATTCATGCCGAATGAAGTTCTAAAGGACGAGGAAAGCGGCTTTACGATTCTGCCGGAAAATAAACTGAACCGTTTCAAGGAACTGAACGTCAAGATTCAGGAGTAGAGGAAGGAACAAAAGAAACATGCTGCAACTGATCTGGTTTTTACTCAAAATAGGTCTGCTGGTTGCGGGGGCTATCTGGCTCGCTCAGCGCCCTGGTCAGGTTGATATCCAGTGGATGGATTATGAGATCACCATTCATTTCGGCTTTTTCCTGCTAATCTTTTTCGTTCTGCTGCTTCTGACCATCGGTCTGACACGCTTTAGCCTGTTTTTTACAGGCATGCCCGGTCGCCGCAAATTAAAGAAAACCATCAAGAACAATGAAAAAGGCATGGAAGCCCTGACGCTTAGCCTGTCGTCTGCGGCGGCGGGAGATTACGGCTATGCGCAATATCAGGCAGAGCGCGCCCTGAAACTTCTCCCTGGCTCCTCCCAGCCGCTTCCTTTACTGTTGCAAGCCGGGGCGCAGCGTAAACAGGGACAATATGATAAGGCTGACGAAACACTCAAGGCCATGCTCTCGCACCCGGAAGGCGCTGTTCTGGCCGCCCGCGCGTTGATCGGAAATGCCGTTGAACAGAATAATATTGTCGGGGCTCTCTCCTATGCCCGCACTGCAGACCGTGATTACAAGGGCAAAGACAAGGGCTGGCTGCTGGAAACATTATATGAACTGGAAGCCAAAGCCGGGAATTGGCTGGCTGCAGAAGAAAGCCTGAACAAGGCCCTGAAAAAGAAAGCAATTTCCAAAGAAAAAGCGGAAAAAGATTATATTGCCATTGCGACATCACGCGTCCGCGAACTGATCCCCAATGGAGATGAAAAAACCTCTGAAAAAATGTTAAAGGCCGTTTTGAAGAAAGACCCGGCTTTCCAGCCTGCCGTCTCGCTTATGTTTGACATGTATCTGGAAAACGGAAAAGGACGGGCCGCTTCAAACCTGCTGAAAAAAGCATGGAAAACCAGACCACATCCTCAATTTGTATTGATGTGGACACAGGCGGGGCTGCTTTTCGGCAAAAAAGATGACGATCTGGCATGGCTGCGCAAACTGACCGGGCAAAACCCGAATCATCTGGAAAGCTATCTTGCCCTGGCAGAAAATAACCTGCGCGGGGCACGCTATGATGATGCAAAAATCAATCTGGATGCGGCTATGGAAATTGCCCGCCAACGCCGTATTTTCAAACTTCTGATCGAACTGGCTGAGAAAACAGGCAGCAGTGAAGCTACTATCCGCCACCATATCGAGCAAATGGCAGATGCCGATCCCGATCCGATATGGGTTTGCAAAAAGACTGGCCGGACCTATGACAGATGGGCCGCCGTTTCCCTGCCACATGGCAGCTTTAACACGATGGTCTGGGGCGATCCGGGTGCCATTCTTAAAGCCGCAAATATGAATCAGGGCGGTGAGTTTTTTGAATTGCTTACAGCTTCTTCATAAGCTTCATAATTAAAAGCCCTCCGGCGAATCCGCCTAAATGTGCATACCAGGCAACTGCGCTGGCCCCGGGCCCTCCCGTCAGGCCAAAAACAACCGTGATCGCGACGAAAAGTACAATCAGAGGATAAAGACCGTAAGGGCCGGAGCCAATTCCCGTTCCCATATTGCGCAACATAACTATTCCCGCTGCAAATAAGCCGCTGGTCGCACCGGAGGCACCAATGACAACATCCGGAGAATAATTATTCATGATATAGTGAGCCAGAATAGCAAACAGGCCAGACCCAAAAAATAAAAACAGAAACTTTCCGCGACCCAGCCATCTCTCCAGCCCAGAGCCAAATGCCAGCAGCATCGCGAGATTTATAATAAGGTGAGTCAGGTTCGCGTGAATAAACATGTACGTAATCGGGCTGAACAGACTCGGCCATAATGCCGGCACAAAATCAGTCAGATTTGTCGGCACAAAACCAAAGGTACTCAAAAATGTCAATTCTCCCTGTGGGGTCATACTGACTTCCTGAACGAAAAAAATGCCGATCATGATGAAGGCCAGCCATTTCGTTGCCGAAGGGATATTAAACAAGGGCGGCGGCTTTGGCTTCGGCTGTTTCTTGCTTTCTGTCCGTGCGCTTTCGATGTCTGCTATATTGTCGTCTTTTTCGCTCATTGCGTTCATTCATTAAGGTTTTTCTGATAAACTGTATAGTGAGACTGAAAGGAGTTCAAGATGGATAAAGACTTTCCTCCCTATGATTTTAAAATTTCTGCCAATTCTCTGGAAGAATTATGGATGCCTTTCACGGCCCAGCGCCGCTTTAAAAAGAATCCAAGGATCGTCGTCTCGGCAGATGGACTCTACTACACAGATCAGGACGGACGCCAGATTATTGACGGATCGGCAGGTATGTGGTGCGTCAATGCCGGGCATAACGTCCCGCGTATCAAACAGGCCATCGCGGCACAGCTCGAAGATTTGGACTTTGCTCCAACCTTTCGTTATGGCCACCCCACGGCCTTTCGTGCCGCCTCCAAACTGGTCGCCATGATGCCGGAGAATATCAGCCGTGTCTTTTTCAGCAATTCCGGCTCCGAAGCCGTGGATACCGCGCTAAAAATAGCGCTGGCTTATCACCGCGCCAAAGGAGAAGGCACACGCCGCCTGTTTATTGGCCGCGAACGCGCTTATCATGGTGTCGGATTCGGCGGAATTTCTGTTGGGGGGATTCCCTATAACCGCGCAGCCTTCGGCCAGCTTTTGCCAAATGTCGATCATTTACCAACCACACAGAACTGGCAAAAAAACGGCATTTGCAAGGGGCAGCCGGAAAGCGGTGCGGATCTGGCGGATGCACTGGAAGAGTTAATCTATATGCATGATGCTTCGAACGTTGCCGCTGTGATTGTCGAACCTGTATCCGGGTCAACCGGCGTTTTGCCACCCCCCAAAGGATATCTGGAGCGTCTCCGTGAGATTTCCCGAAAACACGGCGTTTTGATGATTATGGACGAGGTCATCAGCGGTTTTGGCCGTACAGGAAAGGCCACGGCTTCCGAATTTCTGGGGATTGAGCCGGACATGATCACATGTGCAAAGGGCATGACGAACGGTGCGATGCCGATGGCCGGAACCTTCGTCGCCGAAGAGATTTATGACGGTTTGATGCAAGGCCCTGAAGATGCGATTGAGCTTTATCACGGTTACACCTATTCCGGTCATCCGCTGGCCGCCGCTGCTGCGATTGCCACGGCAGACACTTATCTGGATGAGAAAATCTTTGAAAACGCCGCCGCCATGGCCCCAAAATGGGAAGAAGCCCTGCATTCTCTGGCGGATAAACCACACATTAAAGACCTGCGCAACTGGGGGATACTGGCAGGTATTGAACTCCATCCCCAAAAAGGTGAGGTCGATTTAGGACGGAAATTTTTTAATGATATGTGGGACAAGGGCCTAATGCTGCGCCCCGGCGCGCCCAATACGGTCACACTCTCTCCACCGCTCATCCTGAACGAAAATCACATCGACCAGATATTCACCTTGATTGGCGATTACCTGAAGCAACTTTAATATGGCATGAAAACTTTACGGACATTTATGGTTGCCATGGCGACACTGTTTCGTCCTGATCGGATCGGCAGAAAAAAGCCGGATATCCGGGGTGTCAGGTTGATTGTATGTGACGCTGTGAGGGACGTGATGCCTCATTATAACGGCAGGTATATTGTCGCAACAACAGATGGCCGTTTTTTTGAAAGGGGAGATACGGATGATGAGCAAATGCAGGCATGGCGAGAAATGTTCCATGATGGAGATCAGAGCGAGCCTTTTTTCTCTGACTTTTTGGAGGAAGCTGTTGAAAAAGCAAAAGAAAATGGACTCAAACCGCAAAAATCCGCTTATACGATCTATTTAAATAATCTTGCTGAGAGGCAACGCATTATTGAAGGAGAAAACGAGACAGAGCTTGCCGATATGGACGAGAAATATCCTGCCGTTTTCGATCCTTCGGCTGAGTATCTATTTGATGAAGATGAAGTTTAAGCCTAACTCGGACTGATCCCGAACATCGGGCCAATCTTGTCACGGTCGTAATTATACGTTGCCTGCTCATCCCCTTTCGCCTCCATGAAGGCCGGCGGCGTATATTTGGTAATCAGATTTGAGGCCTTTGCCAGCAAATCCGTGGGAGATATTTTTAGCTTCTCGATCTGATTGGCCAATGCCTCAAAGACCTGTCCAAAAGCTTCCATGGCAATTTCCTTGCCCATGACAACCATTTCAACAATCTGACCGGCATCAGGGATTTTCCCCTCAGCCACCTGCATAAACCCTGTCAGGGATTTTTTCTCTTTAGGGGCACGCTTTCCACTGCCGCCTGCTTTTCCCTTAGCCCCTTCGCCTTCCTCTTCTTCTCTGTTTGAAATCTCAATAATCACATGTGTATCTGCCTGGAA
The DNA here is from genome assembly GCA_937124505.1 of uncultured Alphaproteobacteria bacterium. Taxonomy (GTDB): domain Bacteria; phylum Pseudomonadota; class Alphaproteobacteria; order Micavibrionales; family Micavibrionaceae; genus JACKIP01. Next base: position 3,847 of record CAKZKV010000196.1, on the reverse strand, counting down.
ACTGACCGGATAGTTTTTCAGTTCTTTAAAAGGAAGCGCATGTCCTGATGTACCGGCTTTTATTTCTATAATCAACTGATCAGGATCACGCCAGTCATACACAATGCAATGACTTTTGAACGGCCCTACAGCACAGGTTTGCACCATTCTTTTACCGGGATACAGCGGCTCTTTCAGTCCTGTTTTCTCAATAAATTCTTCAATTTTTATTTTCATATCAACGCTCCCTTAGCAGACACTTTGTCTTACGGAAATATTGTGATCGATGAGTCTTAAAAAGCTCTTAAAAATAGGCAGCATTTTATTTTTTTCTGATATGTACTGAAAAACTTTCTATTTTTTTACGTAGTCGTTATAATTAAGGATATATGAGAATTTTTGTCCTCGCATTGTGTTTTCTGTGTGTGCCCGTATTTGTTATATCTGCGCAAGCACAGGATAATGCGCCTGTTAAAACATGGGATCCGGTGAAAACTCCATCTGTTAAGCCGTTGAATCTAAAATCTATCCTGTCAGGAAAACGGCATAACTACGGTAGGCCAAACAACAATTCTCGCAGAAACGGCCCCACGTCACGAAATTCAATGGAATTGCTAAAAGCCGGGGAAGAACTTCCTTATTCACGTTCTTTATCAGCAACCGCCGACTCCAATGATGCCCGTAGTCAACTACGCCTGACCAGCATCTTTGATGGTATGGATGAGAATATGATCGAAATCACGCTGGAAAACATACGTGATCAGGAAGAAGAAAACCGTTTGAAGCAGTGGGAACGGCGTAACAAGTTTTACATTGCACATAATATGGTTGACGAACATACGCGTGAATATTTAAGCACGAAGCAGGGACGCCTTTTCAAACGCGAAGTACGCAATGCCGAACGTGAGAAAAAGCGGGCAGACAAGCAAGAAGAGAAACTGACGGCACAGAAACAAAAAATGTGGGAACAAAATATATACAAACCGTTTCAAAACGCAGAAGAAGATGATAAAGCATCGCGTCCTTCGGTTGTCGTACCAACTGCAAGACCCAGTAAAGACGGGACGATCAAACCTTTCTTTTATAAATAGATTTCTCTGACAAACATCTATAGCCTGCTGCCATGTCTATTTTTGCTATGGCTTTGCTGATTTACATGTGTCTTGGCGCTTTTGCCGGCTTGCTGGCCGGTCTGTTCGGGGTCGGCGGCGGTATTATCCTGGTTCCCGGATTTTATTACACCTTGCTATGGCTTTATCCCGAAGCATCGCATGTCATGCAAATCAGTATTGCCACCGCGCTTGCGACGATTCTTGTAACCGGCAGCTCATCCGTTCGGGCACATGCTGTCCGGCATAACATTCGCCGGGATATCCTGTTAAAACTTGCACCGGGGATTGTCCTTGGCAGCCTTTTAGCTTCCATCATTGCCGATCTGCTTCCCAGCGCTTCCTTGAAATCCTTTTTTGCATTTATGATTATGGGTCTGGCTGCCTTAATGGCTCTTGGCCCGGACAGACTTAAAGGCACGGCGGAATTTCCCGGTAAAATAGTCTCTGCCCTCTCAGGAGCAGTCATCGGATGCCTGTCGGGACTTATGGGGATTGGTGGCGCAACCCTGACTGTTCCCTACATGTCTTTTTTTAAAACGGACATGAGGCAGGCCGTTGGGACGGCTTCTGCCATAGGCCTGTGTATCGCGGTCCCCTCTGCCATCGGCTTTGTCCTGACCGGCTGGTCAGAGCAGACAGGCGTGCCACATACACTGGGCTATATTTATTTGCCCGCCTGGTTTGCGGTGGTCTGTTGCAGTTCCGTCACTGCGGTTTACGGTGCGCGTCTGGCCCACCATCTCGATTCAAAAAAACTGAAGAAAATTTTTGCAGGCTTTATGATTATTCTGGCCTTGAGTATGATGGGGGATGAACTCTTTTAAGGTAAATATGTTTTCAGATACGATTACGGCCTTTCGCTTTCGGGTTCTGCTATTCACAATTCTTTGTTATGCGGGGTTCGGATATCCGACACCCGACCATCCGGGTTTGATCGAACTGATCATCGGTCTGGGTCTGGTTTTGGCGTTCGGCCTGCCACAAATTGCGTTTTTATTACTGGTCACAAAAGAAAACGAACCCCTCTGGATGAAAACCGGGCGGCTGCTTCTGATTTATGGTCTGACAGCGCCCTTACTCATGGCAATCATCAATGGGAATGATATCAGCGCCGTGATTCGGGATCTTTTCCCCTTCCTGTTCCTGTTGCTCCCGTTTTTTGCTTATGACCTGCTGCAACGTCTCTCTCTGTGCCAACAAAAAACACTATTGGGATGCGTGATCTGTGCCGGACTGATCTTTTCTTTCAGAGGTCTGGTTGTGTTGAAAGACGGCAGCGCACACATAACCAATCTTGACGCCCTGTATCTGGTCAATGCGCCTACCGTTCTGTTCGCGGCACTATACCTGAGCGGTCTTGCGGTTTTTTATATCAGTGTTCGCCGTCCTGCCTTTTTTATTTTCACGGCTTGTCTAAGCCTGCTTCCTGCCGCGGCGATGGGGGCCGTTCTCCAGCGCGCCAGCTTCGGCGCGTTATTACTGAATAATGCTTTTTTATCAGGGCTGGTTTTGAGATACAGTCTGCTCCGCTTTCTTCTGATCATACTCGGCGTATATGCGATCTTTTTATTGATTGGTTCCCATGCGACCTCCCTTTTTTACGAACTCCTTGAAAAAAACAGGGCCGTTGGTTCCAATATGCGTTTTTTTGAATTACTGGCCGTTTGGGAACGCGTTGCCGATTCCTCCCTGAGTGCCCTGTTTGGGCAGGGATGGGGCGGAACGGTACAATCCCCTGCTGTTGGTGATTTGAGCGTGAATTACACACACAGCCTGATCAGTGCCTCTCTTCTAAAAACAGGATTACTCGGAACGATTCTGACCGTTAGCTTTCTCGGCACACTGTTTCTGCGCTTTCCAGCGCTTTATAGAACCTCTCCGGTTTTGGCCTGCGCGTTATTCTGGCCCTTTGCAATAGATATTTTCCTGTACGCAAGCTATAAATCACTGGATTTTGGTTTCATCTTGATGTTGATTGCTTGTTATGGCGTCGTCAAAACAAGAGAAAAATCCGCGGGCCATCAACCGCAAATTATTAATGATCAACAGAGTGCTTCCGCCAGAGCGCGGCGCAACGGGGCGTTTGCTGCAGGAACTCTCTGCAAACCTGAGTGAGGAAGGGTATGATATCACCCTCCTGACAACGGGGGAGAGTGCCGATGCAAAGAGAGACACACACGGCATTGAAGTTGTACGTGTCAAAGGCGTGCAAAACCCCCGCTCTGTTTTTGCAAATTTGCTGATCTCCCTGCGCCTGTTCCTGAGGGCACTCTTCCTTCCCAGACCGGCTGTTATTATCACAAAGACCGATCCGCCGTTTTTTGTTATTCTTGGGGCATGGCTGGCACTTCTCAAACGCGCCGATCACATCCACTGGTCACAGGATCTTTATCCTGACATTCTGAAAGCCCTGCATTATAAATTACCCGCCCCGCTCTATAGGGCGCTGGATTTCCTGACAAGTCGCGCCTTAAAATCCTGTAGCCGTGTTGTGGCGATCGGCGTTTGTATGAAAAGCGCCTTGCAAAAAAAAGGCGTTATCAGCAGCCAGATTACCGTGATTCCGAACTGGCCGTCCCAACTCACGACAAAAAAAGAACAGAAAGCCACACAGCCGGAAGACATGCCACAAAAATTCCGCGTGTTATATGCGGGAAATATGAATGCGGGACATCCTTATCAAACGATTCTCGAAGCGGCGGAACTGCTGAATGAAAATGACCCGGACATTGAATTCCTGTTTGTCGGGGATTCGC